>CAYOUD010000121.1:0-8683 GCA_964407055.1 uncultured Bacteroidales bacterium
ATAGAAATTGCTGTAGGTTGGTTGATAACATCTCCTCCAGAAATTGTACAAGTATTTATATCTGTTACAGTTACAGTATATGAACCAGCAATAACGCCTACTAGATCTTGAGTTACATCACTATTTGACCATGCATAAATTAAAGGAAGTGTAGCGCCTGTAACAGTAATGTCTATTGCACCTGTCATATCACCATTACAAAGTAAAACATCTGTAACGTTGAATGAAAGTACTGGAGAAGTAACAGAATAAATAACTTCTGCAATGTTAGTGCAAATGCCATTATCTACTTCATCATAAAATATTTGACCGTCCGAAGCAGTTGCACTCGATGGGCTTACTACTGGACTTGTAAGAGAAGGGTCATTATACCATGTGTGGACATAAGCATTCCCATCATCAATAGTTGATTCTAATAATGTTAAGTTGATTCCTGAATGTGTTCCACTTCCTGGAATGTCTTCGCATAAAGCAGCAGGATATTGATCAATAGCAGCTACACCAGACCAAGTCCAACCTGCATTATTACCTAGGTCAACACTATTATCACCAGCATAAAATGTTTGAGGTCCAACGCTTATATCCTGAATATTCATGTAATCGCTACAGAACTCATGACTTGTTTGATTGATAAATGCTTGTGCGCCATAAGTATGAATGTGAACTAAGTCGCCAGCATTTCCAGTTGCTTGAAAATCTGTAGTTGTTTGTGTTGTTCCTTCTTCAAATATAACTTCAGCTCCAGGATTGATAGTCAGAATATTGAATGTGTTAGATCCATGTAACTCCACGCCACCCCAAGTAGGGTTTAATATTGTCACCTTATTATAAACCATGTCTCCGCCATCGAATAACCATGAATTCAGAGACGTTGAAATTTCAGATGTTCCAGCATTTAAAACAAGATTGGTATTGTCTTGAATCTCCCATGAACTAACCGAAATTATTGAAGAACCAAGATTTAGAGTTCTAATGCTCGTAGAGTTAGAGATGAAACTTGCATTAGTAATATCTAAATCAAAATTATTAGTATTTAGTGTTCCGTTATTAAATGTAATACCTGCCCATTCAAGATTCAGATTGTCTAATAAAGTGTATGCTCCAGAGCCTGAAAATATTATCCCACTAATGGTCTGACCAGCACTAGTTAAGGTGTTGCCAATGTCATTTGAATTGAAATTTAATGTCCCATCATAATTAAAAAACATTGTAGGCACAAGAGTTAAAGACCCGTTTATATACAATTGAGACCAGCCTTGTGTTTCTGGGTTGTTAGTTACATCTGTCCAGTCCATATTTTTACAATAAGCATTTGTATTTATATTTACAATTTGTGCAGGAGAGCTAAATGAGTTGGATTCAAAATATACATTATCTTCACTTGTAGGGATACAGCCATACGATGGGCCACCTGGTATTAGTGACCAATGTAATGGATCATTCCAATCTCCACCATCACCAATCCAGTATAAGTCAACAGAAGCAGGTGAAGTTATATTCCAACCTGTTACATCTCCAACACCTTGGCTATTGGTAGCATTAAAAGTGCCACCACCACCAGCAGTTAGGTCTGTAATTATTAACCAGTTTCCGTTAAATATACCAGCAGGCATAGATAAATTTGCTATAGATCCACTTGTAGTTGCACCTATGCTAAAATAGGTATTGCAATCAGATCCTGATGGAATTGTTAGATTGTTGAACGTATGTGTTTTTTCTGATTCAAATTTAATGCTTAATGTTGATATGTTTAGGTTATTAAAACCATTTCCACCATAGATTTCGACGTTCCCTGTATTACTAATATTTACATCATTATACGTTTGGTCTCCACCATAAAATGTTGCTGTTGATGTGTTAATGGTTGATGTCATTGGTGTAATTACAAGGTTTGTTCCGCTAGTACAATACCAATAATCAGCTGTAATAAGAGAGTTTCCAAGATTTAAGTTCCTGATTTCTTCTGACATTGAAGCGAAGAATCTTGATGTAAGGTTGTAGTTGTTTGTTATTAAACTACCCTTATTGAAATATATACTATTGCCGTTTGCCACAGATGCAATTAAATTATTTTGTAAAGTCCATTCCCCTGTACCATCAAAGTATACATTTCCATAGATCGTTTTTCCTGCAAAATCTATATTATTTCCTATATTATTTGATTTGAAATAAATGTTTCCTGTGTAGTTTATGATCATAGTGGCATTATATGTTAACGAACCATTTATATTTAGTACGCTTGAGCCTGATATCCTAACATTTGCTGCACCTGTCCAATCCATATTATTACAAAATGCTATCTGGTCAATGGTTACAGTTTGAAACGATAGTCCTGAGTTACCATCAAAATAAACATTGTCAACTTGTGTTGGTAAACATCCACTAGGATTTGCCACACCACCACTTGCTAAAGACCAATTGTTAGGGTCACTCCAATTTCCTGCTCCGCCAATCCAATAATAATCTGTAGATGGTAATGAAGTAAATATCCATCCAGTATTGTTTCCGATATCAATACTATTGTTTGCATTGAAAGTTGCTCCTCCAATAGCTGTAATATCTTGTAAGGCAATATAATCGATGTTTAAGGTTTTCAGGAAACTGTGGCATGTGTGAAGAAACCATTGAAACAGCTGTTAAAGCTCTTTACGGTGTGAATGAAGCCGACTGGAGTCAGGAAACTAAAATGATAAATGTTTCCTTTAATTCAGACAAAATACAACTTGGCGAAATTCATAAAGCAATAGCCAAAGCAGGTTATGATACAGAACTGGAGAGTGCAGGTGATGACGCTTACAATGGACTTCCCGAGTGTTGTAAGTATACGAGAGAATAGAATAGTAATTAATAAATATGAAGAAATATGAAGAATACAAAAATGTTTGTTAGCATTGCAATAGTTGCCATGCTTTTTAGTGCCTGTAACAAAGATATAACAAATGACGATAATGATTATTTATCAGAAATTGTTGGGACTTATAGTGGTGAATTTTCTAATGAATCGGGTTTGAAGGCAAGTAGTCAAGGGACAGCTGATGTAGTGCTTGTAAATGAACAACTTCAAATTCATTGTTATGGAGATTTGTTGGATACTACAATTATAATGGATGCCTTTGGAAATAGAGATTCGATTATGATTTGTGAGACAGGTGAAGCCTTTGAAAGACAATATGGACATATGGGAAATGGAGGCAACCATATGATGCATATGGATGATGATGAAACAGAATGGGAACATCACATGAATGACGACCATGAAAATGGAGATATGCATTATGGTGGATTTGATATGGAGCATCATACATTCGGATACAAATTCAGAAAGATGGAAGGTGATTCAATTAGCTTTATAATGTTTAATGGTAGTAAAAATTAATAATTAAATTTTAAAAAAAATGAAAACGATTTATTTTATATTAGTAATTGCTCTAATGAGCATAGGAACAACTTTTGGACAAGCGAAAACTGAGAAGTTTAAAGTTTACGGAAACTGTGGTATGTGTGAAAACCGTATCGAAAAAGCTGCAAAATCGGTTGATGGTGTAACCGATGCCGATTGGAATAAGGAAACCGAATTGATTGTAGTATCTCTTGATAGCACAAAAACGGATGTGCTGAAAGTACACATGGCCATAGCCAAAGCAGGTCATGATACCAACATGCACAAGGCAGAAGATAAAACTTATGATGCTTTACCGGGTTGTTGCAAATACGAAAGAGCTCCTGCTAAAGGAGAAGAAGATAATAGCGGTCAAATGCATTAACAATGAATTTATATTGATTGCTACGTTCTGTATAATAGCCTTGCATGGGCGTTTTTGGCTGGCAAAGCACGTGAACTACCCTGCAATTAAGAAAAATGCAAATGTTAGCGTGCAAAAGTTTTAAATTGATTTGCTAAACTTTCGTAGCGGTTTGATAAGCAAGTGATTCAAAGTGCTGAACGACAAAGTGCATGAGAACCGTTGCCGTCAAGTGAGAAGTAAAACTAATCGGTTTCTTGTTTACCAAATGTCTTTTTGGTTTTTGAACCGGTGAGTTTGCTTTTTGCTTTGGAATCGAAATTAAATTATTTATGTTATATTACCACGTCAAATTCACACAACTCTAAGATATAAAACATATGGATACAAAAATAAAAATTAGCACCTCTGCAAATGGACCCTTGGTTGTTTCAAACTTAAAACAAATTACAGAAGCCAATGGAAATGGTTCTCCAATAGATAAGAAATCAGTAGCTCTTTGTCGTTGCGGTAATTCAGGAAGTAAACCTTTTTGTGATGGAACACATGGTAAAATAAACTGGACTGATGAAAAACAAGAAGGACGTCAACCTAGAAGATTAGATAATTATATTGGCAAAAAAATCACAATTCATGATGATCGAGGAATTTGCTCGCATGCAGGTTTTTGCACTGATGGCTTGCCAAAAGTTTTTCGAATGAATACTGAGCCATGGATTGATCCAAATGCTGAAACTGTTGAGAAAATAATCGAAACAATCCAAAAATGTCCTTCAGGTGCGTTAAGTTATTCAATTGATGCAGTTCTATACAATAAATTCACGAAAACACCTGAAATTAAAATTACAAAGGATGGTCCTTATTTTGTTAAAGGATCAATTGAATTAGAAGACAAAGACAAACCGGAATCTGAAGCGCATTTTGCCCTTTGTCGTTGTGGAAAATCCAAAAACAAACCGTTTTGCGATGGACAACATTGGTATCATAAATTTAGCGACACAGGAAAAGCAAAACCCATCGGTTTAAATGCAAATGAAAAAGTAGCGAACATTCAAAAATTAGCGGCAAGCGGGAAAAGCGAAAACTCAGCAATGAGTACTTTACGTAAATTTCCTACTTTTGAAACGATCGTTTTCAAAGGGGCGCAATTACATAAAATGCCATTAAATGAAGACGTTAAAGTAAATACAAAAACAATAATTGGTAAAACCGCAAAACAACCACTTGAGCTTGAAATGCCATTTTATGTTTCACACATGTCATTTGGGGCACTTTCTCGCGAAGCAAAAATAGCACTCGCTAAAGGTGCAAGTCTTGTGGGAACTGCAATGTGTTCGGGTGAAGGTGGGATGTTACCTGCCGAGCGTGAAGCTTCAACTAAATATATTTACGAGTTGGGTACAGCTTCATTTTCTCACAACGATGAGGTAATAAAGCAAGCCGATGCGGTGGAAATAAAAATTGGACAAGGTGTAAAACCCGGTTTAGGTGGGCACTTACCCGGAAATAAGGTTAATGAAGAAATTGCAAAAATTCGTGGCTTAAAAACAGGTGAAGCTTCATATTCTCCGGGAAGACTTTCTGAAGTAAATAATTTAGAAGATATTCAAGATAAAGTTGCACACATTAAAAAAATAACAAATGGGAAACCGGTAGGAATTAAGTTTGCTTCGGGGCATATTGAAGCGGACATCGCTTTTGCACTAAAGGCGGAACCTGATTTTATTACCATCGATTGCCGCGGTGGTGCAACGGGTTCGTCACCAACATTTCTCAAAGACAATGTAGGTGTACCACCAATTTTTGTTATCAGAAGAGCAAGAAAATATTTGGACTCAGTAAATAGCAAAGTCACATTTTGTGTAACAGGTGGTTTTAGAGATAGCTCCGACATAGCCAAAGCGATTGCCTTGGGTGCCAACGCAGTAGCGCTTGCAACTACCTCAATGATAGCAATTGGCTGCATTCAAGCAAGAGTTTGTCATACAGGAACTTGTCCGGTTGGAATTGCCACACAAAACGAGCAACTGCGTGAACTTTTTGATGAAGAAAAATCACTAAAAACTTTTGTAAATTTTTACAAAGGAACAAATAATGAACTGAAAGTTTTTGCCAGAACAAATGGTATTGACGATATTCATAAACTAAATGTTTCGGATATTGTTACAGACAGTAGAGTTGTTGCTGAATTTACTGATATAGAACATATTTAACTCGTGTTGATTAGAAAAATAAACTAAAATAATATATGACAAAAGTTAATGAAATATCGACCAACCGGCTGGTCGAATTACTTCAAAACAAAAATGTTAAAGTAATTGATGTTCGGCCCGTTGATGCCTATAATGGGTGGAAACTTGAAAATGAGACCCGAGGTGGACATATAAATGGAGCAAAATCGCTACCTGTAAAATGGGCAAATTATATGGATTGGATTGAGGTAGTCCGGTCAAAACATATTTTAGCAGATAATAAAATAGTTATTTATGCATATTCAGAAAAAGACAGCAATAAGGTGGCAGATTTATTTTTAAAAGCTGGCTATACCGACATTTCACTTTATAATAAATTTATTGAAGAATGGAGTAATAATGAAAATTTACCTATGGAACACTTGACACGCTATAAGCATTTAGTTTCTGCTGAGTGGGTAAATAAATTACTGTTGGGTGAAAACCCTGATGAATACCAAAACAATAAATTTGTAATAGTACATTCACATTATCGTAATCGTGATGCTTATTTAACCGGTCATATTCCCGGAGCAATAGATATGGATACGCTCGCACTTGAATCGCAGGAAACATGGAATCGACGTTCCCCCGAGGAATTGAAAAAAGCACTTGAAGCACATGGTATAACATCTGATACAACAGTTGTTATGTATGGGAAATTTATGACACCCAATAATGGTGATGAATTCCCAGGAAGTGCAGCAGGTCATATTGGTGCGATACGGAACTCAATGATTATGCTCTATGCCGGAGTTAAAGATGTACGTGTTTTAAATGGTGGATTTCAATCATGGAAAGATGCAGGATACGAAATAACAACCGATGATGTAAGTAAAACAGCAGTTTCAGACTTTGGTATCAAGATTCCTGCTAATCCTGAAATAATTGTAGATATTCCAAAAGCTAAAGAAATGTTATTATCAAATGAAGCCGAGCTAGTATCAACGCGTAGTTGGCCAGAGTTTATTGGTGACATTAGTGGCTATAACTATATTGAGAAGAAAGGTCGTATCCCAGGTGCAATATTCGGTAATTGTGGCACAGACGCTTATCACATGGAGAATTATAGAAATGTTGATCATACGATTCGTGAGGAACAAGAAGTGGTGGAAATATGGAAAGAAGTTGGGATAACACCAGAGAAACATCTGGCATTCTATTGTGGAACAGGATGGCGTGGAAGTGAAGCATTTTATAATGCTTGGCTAATGGGCTGGCCCAAAGTCTCAGTTTTTGATGGTGGGTGGTTTGAATGGAGTAACGATCCTAAGAATCCATATGAAACAGGTATTCCTGAAAAATAATAAAAATGAGGATAGAAGAATTTAAAAATGATGTCGATAAGGGCTTAAGTTCTTGTTTGAAATCACTTCCATCAAAATATTTTTACGATAAAAAAGGCGATGAGTTATTTGTTAAAATAATGCATCTTCCGGAATATTATGTAACACGTGCTGAATTTGAAATTTTCAAAAGTCAAACTAAAAATATTATTACATCGTTAGAGTTAAATACTAATATCTATTTTGAGTTAATCGAATTTGGCGCTGGTGATGGGGTAAAAACAAAAGAACTATTACATGTATTAGATAAGGAAAATTATAAATTTGAATACGTTCCGATTGACATATCTCAGAATGCAATTGATACGCTCGATGAAAAACTGAGCATTGAATTACCTAATGTCTCAATAAAGCCAAAACAAGGAGATTATTTTGAGATTTTAAAATCGTTGAAAGATAATCATCACCCAAAAGTAGTTTTGTTTCTTGGTTCAAATATTGGGAACATGACTGATGAAACGGCTACCAAGTTTATTTATCGATTAGGTGCCTATATCAACCACAATGATAAACTTTTACTAGGTGTCGATTTAATAAAATCAAAATCAATTGTTCTGCCTGCATATAATGACAGTCAGGGTGTTACAAAAGAATTTAATTTGAATCTTCTACATAGAATAAATTGTGAATTAGATGCCGATTTTGTACTTGCTGATTTTTATTATCAACCGGATTACTCAGAAAAGGAAGGCATCGTGAAAAGCTATTTAGTGAGTGCTAAAGCCCAAAATGTTAGGATTAAGAAAATTAATAAGGTTTATAAATTTACAAAAGGAGAAAAGATTTTAACTGAAATTTCAAGAAAATATAATGACAAAACGATTAATGAAATAATTTGCAATACAGATTTTAAAATAATCGGGAAACTTAGTGATAGTAAAAAATATTTTTCAAATTATATTTTAAGCAAACTAACTAGTGAAAATAACTAACCCGCATTATTCATGGAATTTAGTACACAAAATAAAACTTGCTTCTCGGCTGATAAAGCGTGTTCTAAAACCCGAACGTTTCTTAGTCTACACAATCAGTAAATGAGAATAATTCGGTCGTCATATTCAAGGGATTCCAAAACAATATAACCAACTGATTCTAACCAATCTGAGAATTAATTAAAATAAATACTAATAATAGAAAGAAATTTTATTAATTTCCCCCCAATTTCATTGATATGTAGTAATTATAGTAATGGTATGCTGATGACTTTGAAATCAAATAAATAAATGATTAATAATTAAAATATATTTATAGATGTCAAGAATTGTTGAAAAATACGCAGAACTACCCAAGCCATTAAGAAAACCACTATGGCAATGGTGGCACAAAAAACTGAATAAGTACGACAGTGGGAATATTGCCAATT
>CAYOUD010000122.1:0-8669 GCA_964407055.1 uncultured Bacteroidales bacterium
GGTTAATATTAATGCCTTTCTTCCTGATGTTAATGAAAAACTGAAGCCGTATTTGTCAAAAAAGCAAATTGTTGTTTATTGTACAAATCAAAATCGATCGCTAAAACTTATTGATGCGTTGGAATCGATGAATTATTCTGGCGAAATTCTGTTTGTTACCGATGGAATAAACGGTTGGAAAGCAAATGATTTTGATATTGTTACCGATGAGGAAAATTCCGAAAACGGAACAGACAATATTGAAAAAAATTTACATTAAAGCCAATTGTACAAGTATTTACCTCTGCTGTTTATGATGTTGAAAATCAATTTTATAATTATAGTTTTGGGCGCGCTCATCTTGGCTTGGCTTATAATTTTAATGAGAAATATTCAGCAAAAATTGTTATTGATAGGGGATCCCCGACAAGAATTCATGAAATTTTTGTGACAGATTCTGCCGGTAATCCGTTGTCGGTTGTAGCGGATGTGACAAGTGGAAGTCCCATACCATGTGGCTCAAATTTGCAAGCCTGAAATGGCAGATGAATGATGGTTTTTCCATCGAAGCAGGAGCTGTCTTGCAAAATCATTACATTGTTCAGGAGCGATTGTGGGATATCGTTTTGTCGCACAAACTTTTCAGGATAAATACTGGAAAATTCCATCAACTGATTTGGGATTTATAGCACGATACAAAATCAATGATTTTATTTCTGTTGATGCCGCAATGACAAATGGTGAAGGACCTCGTGTCGCTCAAGATATCAATGGGAAAGGTAAAAAATCGTTTGCATATCGGATTCGAAGACCCATCCTATGCCGTTGGGAGTGAGGAGTTCATCATGAGCGAATTCCGTCGCATTAGAGATGAAATATCTCAGAATTTCAGACAATTATATCTCAAACGGTTTTTATGTTGAAAACCATTTATAAAAAAAATGAAATTTCATATCAAAATTCAGTGGGCTTTTTTATTTTAGGCGTGTGAATCAATACATCGTCATAGAAGGAAATATTGGTGCCGGAAAAACCTCTTTTGTTCGTAAATACGTTGAAGATATTAACGCTCGCGTAATTTATGAACGATTTGAGGACAATGCATTTTTACCAAAATTTTATGCAGAACCAGAAAAATATGCGTTTACCTTGGAAATGTCATTTCTTGCTGATCGTTTTCATCAATTAAAGAAAGATCTCAATCAGCAGGATATGTTTTCCGATGGAATTGTGAGTGATTATTTTCTAATGAAGTCTTTGATTTTTGCTCGCTCAACGCTTGGTGAAGATGAATATCGATTGTACCGCGACATTTTTGAAATTATATATCAGCGATTAGCGAAACCCGACCTTTATGTTTATTTACATAAAACCCCTGAAACTTTGTTGGAAAATATTTCAAAACGGGGACGGTCATATGAAAAATCGATTACTAAAGAATATCTGAAAAGCATAGAAGAGTCTTATTTTACCTTCTTTAAACAGCATTCAGAACTGAATCCGTTGATTATTGATACTGAGCATTTGGATTTTGTTGCAAATGAAGGAGATTATCAACATATTTGTAAAATAATTAACAATGCGATAAAAAAAAGTTAGTTGTATTATATTATCTTTGCTATCACTTTGTATTATTAATTTTTTTTTCTTACTTTTGTGAATAATTAAGCGTAATAAAAAAAATAATTAAATAGTTTAAACCGAAATAACGTATAAAAATTATGAAAAGACTTACTTATTCTTTAGCAATTATCTCGTTAATCGCATTAGTGGCAGGTTGTACTAGCCTCAAAAGCATGCAGGAAGCTGCCGACGAGATTAACTACACAGTTGAGCCTGAAGTGCTAGAAATGCATGCCGGCGAAATCGCTGTGAGTATTTCCGGTAAAGTACCTGAAAAATATTTTAACAAAAAGGCTGTTGCTACCATTACTCCCGTTTTGGTTTATGAAGGTGGTGAAACTGCATTAACTCCTGTTTCAATTCAAGGTGAAAAAGTTGAGGGAAATAACACTTCTATTGCATTTAAAGAAGGTGGTAGCTTTACTTATAGTGATAAAAAAGCATACAAATCTGATATGCTAAGAAGCGAACTCGAAGTTCGTATCGTTGCAACCAAAGGAAAGAAAACCGTTGAGTTTTCACCTTACAAACTTGCTGACGGAATTGTTGCCACTCCCGACTTAGTTCAGATTACTCCAGAAGTAGTTTACGCAAAAGACAATTTCCAAAAAGACGTACCTGCTTCTGAAATGGCTCAGGTTAACTTCGATAAAAATAGCTCAAATCTGACATATACAGAAAAACGTGCCGACGATATTCTAAAATTGCAGGAATTTATCAGTGAAGTGAAAGAAAACGAACGTAAACGTTTTGACAATGTTGATATTGAGGCTTATGCTTCACCTGAAGGCTCACAAGAACTCAATGAAGGCCTCGCAAATAAACGTGCTGATGTTGGTAAAAAATTCATCGATTCTGATTTTAAGGATTTAGAAGAACTCAACGAAACTGATTTTTTCCTGAAAAATGCAACTCCTGAAGATTGGGCTGGTTTTGAAAAACTCGTTCGTGAATCAAATTTGGAAGAGAAAGACATGATTGTGCGTGTTATACAAATGAACAGTGATGTTGATCAACGTGAAAAAGAATTCCGTAACATGACAAAAGTCTTTAAAGAACTTGAAGATGTGATTCACCCGAAACTGCGTCGTTCAGAATTTAAAGTAAATATTACTTTAATTGGGCATACTAACGAAGAAATTAAAAATCTTGTTGACGCTGATATCGATAGCCTGAAACAGGAAGAATTACTTTATGCTGCAACACTTTACCCAGAAAATCTCGAAAAACAACGTGATATTTACACAAATTACACTGAGAAATTTCAAGCTGACTGGAGAGGTCATAACAATGTAGGTGCTGTACAATTTGAACTTGGTAATGTTGACGCAGCAAGAACTGCTTTTGAAAAAGCTAAAGCTGCTAAGGCAAATGCAACCGTATTTAATAACATGGGTGCTGTTGAATTAATCAGCGGTAACATTGAAGCTGCTGAAGAAAATCTTAAATCTGCAACCGGTGTGAAACAAGCTTCTAATAACCTCGGTATCATCAAAATCAAACAAGGTGAATATGAAACTGCTGCTAATTACTTCGGTGACAATTGCTCTTTCAATTCTGCTTTAGCTAACGTGTTGGCTGGTGATAACGATGCTGCTATTCGTCTCGCTGAATGTGGTGATGATAAAGATGAAGCAATGAATTATTACATCAAAGCAGTTGCTGGTGCGCGCAAAGCGGATACTGAAGTTATGTTCAACAACCTCAGAACTGCTTGTACTAAAGATGCTACTCTGAAAACACAAGTTGCTAAAGATGTTGAATTTATCAATTACTTTGATGAGCAGACTTTCAAAAATATCGTAGAATAATAGAAATCAAACTATATAAAAAAAGCTTGTCCGATTGGGCAAGCTTTTTTTTGTTTCGTATTTATCAAAACCGATTGTAATCTAATCGTGATTTATTTCCCGCTTAATTTTTTATACACCTCCCACATGCAAATTCCTCCACTGATACTCACGTTCAACGAATGTTTTGTTCCTTCCTGAGGAATTTCAAGCACCAGATCACATAAGTCAATAATTTCCTGAGAAACGCCTTTTACTTCATTCCCAAAAATCAAAGCAATGGGTTTTTCTAAAGGAAGGGAAAAGGCATCCATCGATGTACTACCCTCTGTAATTTCAATGGAAATTAGATAGTATCCTTTTGATTTAAGCGATTTAACCGCATCTAAACTGTCCTCGTGATAGGTCCAGTTGATCGTCTCACTTGCTCCTAATGCCGTTTTCCGAATGTCACGATGAGGAGGTGTTCCGGTTATTCCGCATAGCAAGATGGATTCAAAACGAAATGCATCCGCAGTTCTGAAAAATGAACCCACATTATGATGACTTCTGATATTGTCCAAAACAATGCAGACCGGATATTTTTCAAGTGTTTTAAATGCTTCCGCAGACAAACGTGGAATTTCTTCGGTGTTCAGCTTTCTCATGAATTAAATTGATTTAAAAATTGAATGCTTAACCAAGCTAAACCTGCAACGCTGTATATCAAGGCACTTTCATCAATATCAAAAAAACGATTATGAACATTTACTGACCCTAGTTTTTCCCCTGCAACTCCAAAACGATAAAAAATTGCAGGCATTTTTTGTGAATAATACGCGAAATCTTCTCCCGTCAAACGAATATCCATGATTTCAACCTGCTTAGTTCCTAATAAATCCTGCATAAATTCTCTGGCGTCAGATGTGTATTCCTGATGATTCGTTAAACTTGGATATCCATCACGAATTTCAAGGCTTACATTGGTGCCATATCGGTTAGCAATATTTTGTAAAATTGTTTGCATTTGTGTCTTGGCGTAGCTTCTGAACGATTCGTCCATTGTGCGAAAAGTTCCTTCCATTTTGACTTCTGAGGGAATGACATTGTTGCTTCCATTTGCAATCAATTTTCCGATGCTGAAAACCATTGGAACATCTTTTGCCATCGTTTTAATTTCTGATTTTATGCTTAGTAGCATTTCTGCAGCACAAGCCACAGTATCTTTTGTAAGAGCAGGGGTTGCAGCATGTCCACCTTTCCCGTGAACTGTGATATAAATTTCATCGGTTGAGGCCATATAAGGACCCTCACGGAATCCGATATTTCCAACCGGCATACCTGGCATTACATGTTGAGCGATTATTAGCTGGGCTTTATGTTTTTTTAAAATTCCACTTTTAATAACTTCGATTGCACCACCCGGTAAAACTTCCTCGCCGGGTTGGAATATTGCCAGAACTTTTCCTTTCCAGGCAGATTTATTGTTGTTCAATAATTTTAAACATCCAAAGAGCGAGCTCATATGGGTATCATGTCCGCAAGCATGCATAATACCTGCATTTACTGACACATAGTCCGCTATGTTGGCTTCCTGTATTGGCAAGGCATCCATGTCGGCACGGAGTGCTATACAAGAACCTGCGTTCCCGGAGTCTAATTCAACTGCAATGCCGGTGTCTGCAATTTTTTCAATTTTATTTATCCCAATTCTCTCTAATTCCTGAATAAGAAAGGCTTGTGTCTCATTTTCATGAAAGCTGAGCTCTGGATATTTGTGCAAATGGCGACGAATCCGAATCACTTCAGGATGAATTGTTTTTGCATTTTCTAAAAGTGCTTGTTTGTCCATCTAGAAATCAAGATTTAGTGATAAATATAGCATACCCGGTAAAATGGTATTATTCTCTATGCCTTTGGCGTAATCCAAACGGATAAAATATCCGAGGAGTTTTGATCGTATCCCAACTCCATAACCGGCAACAATGGGGTAGGATTCATTATTAATTATTATGGTTACCGGACCGTTTTCGTAATAATCGTTTTCGTAGGCATTTTTTCCCGAAAAGGGATTTAGCCCTGTCCATGCTGACCCGATATCAAAAAATCCAATAATTTGGAAGTTATTTAAGAAATCGGAGCTTAATGGTCTGTTAAACAGGTAGTTTATGATTGGCCAGCGGAGTTCTGCATTCACAACTGCAAAACTGTTTCCATTTCGGATGTTTTGTGTAAAACCTCTCATATTGGTTGCAACCGCTTGATAAACATAGTTTTCATCGGGATTTATTCGTGTACTTTGATCAAACATCGGTCGCTCGGAATTCAAATTTATCCAGTTATCGACTCCGCCGAGATAATAGATTAATTTGGCTGTACCAAAAGAGCTGGAAGCAGCAAAACGTGTTGCAAAAATAAAATTCCTATGAATCGGGATATAAGATCTGAAATCCCAACCAAGCACAAATAAATCGGTTTGTTTTTCATCAATTTGTTTGTAAAACTCACCAAAGGCTTTAAAACGCATCCCGTCTAGGATGTTTGGCGATAAATTTCTGGTATTATCAAAAATGTATTCCAGTTTCAATCCTGCCCAATAATCATATTCATTTTCGCGTAGTAAATTCTGAAAATCAGTGCTTAAAAATGTAGATTTATCTTGTCTTAAACTAAGGCTACCCTGCACTGCTGATACCTGGTTGAAAGGATATCTCATACGGTAAATTCCCTGATGTAAGTAAGTTTTATAAAGTGTATTCCCGGAAAAATCTGTAATGGCTTGTCTATGAAAAATATATTGTTTATTCCAGCGGCTTTTTAAATCTTCAAAACTGAAAAGATATTCGTTGCTGTCGAAATTCCCTGCAAAGCGAAATCCACCGGTAAGCCTGTAGTCCTCAAACAAATCCATGGATTCAACGGTCAGCAAAATGTTAAATCCTGGATTGAAATAAAATGCCGACCCGGTAAATCGTTGGTAGCTAGCGTTTAGAAATCCAAAATCTACTTGATTGACAATTTTGGTGGTGTAAAAACTGGTGAAATAGCGATTCAGATTCTTGCGTTTTAAATTGCCGTCATCATCAAAATCGCTTTCTGTTCCCGTTATTGAGAGCAGCGAAGGACTAAATTCATAGGCATTAATATTTACTAAACGATCCTGGTATTGCGAACTTTCCTCCTTTTGGGTCTCAGGTTCTTTTTTCGGATTGTGAAAATCATCGAGATAAGCATTCCTATATATTGTGTTTTTCAATGCTTTCGACACAGTTTTTGGCGCTAACTCACCTTTAAAAATCTTATAGCGTTTATTATCAAAATAAACTTCGGTATATGCTTTGGTTTTGCTTGCTAAATCATGTTCCTGTATATTCATTTTGTTGTTAGTCACTGGGAAAGAGCGCATGAAGTAACGGTAATGAGTTACCGTGTCAATATGGCTGATTGTGCTGTCGTATTTCGCAGTAAAACGATTGTAAATTCCGTTTTCATTGCTTAAATAAATATAAAAACCGTCATCAGACAAAAATGCTTGCTTCTCATCAGTATCGGGAGTAATGGTGAGTTGTGTCAGTTCATTTTCTTTCGCATTCAAATCATACAAAAAAACATCCCGGTTTGTTTGAGTGGGAATTTGATAATCCTCTTTATCCTCCAGAGAGTCAACGGCACGTTTGGAAGAAAATAAAATTTGATTTGATTTTTTAATGAAAACAGGATGATAATCATCTGCTTTATCAGCAGTAAGATTCTGGTAAGTATTAGAGGCTAGGTTGAAAATAAAAATGTCACTTTGTCCATTCCGATATCCGTTAAATACAATATCAAAACCATCATCTGAAAAGTCGAAACTTAATACTTTTTCAAATCCATTTATTTCAATTTTACGTTTTGTTTTGTCTTCAATATTGTAGGCATAATAATAGATTCCACCTTTTTCTTCTGTAATATATCCTAAAATTTTTCCGCTAGGATGCCATCGTAGTATCGGGTAACTGTAATCAGTAATCTGGTCAAGTTTATGACCTTGCCGGAGTATTTTTTTTGTTTTTTCGGTTTTCTGATCCTGAATGAAAATTTTCATCTTACCGATGATATTCGTAGTGTAGGCAATGTACTTGCCGTCAGGACTAATTTTCGCTTGCTGATAGACACGGTTTTTTCTGGAACGATTTAAAACCTCATTGTCTTCCGGAGTTTCCCTTTCCTGATATTGTTCGAAAAACATTTTATCATAATAATCCAGCCAATTAAAGGAGAGTGATTTGAGATCTGTCCCTAGCATATATAAAAATCCACTTTCAAGATTTTTTGATGTTTTTGTAAGGTATAAAATCGTTGGAATCACTTGAAAGCCATAAGTGTTGGTTATGTAATGCCAAATGGAATGCCCTGCATAAATAGCATCTTCCCCTTTCATCTGATTGAATTTTTCATAATATCCATTGATAATTCCATCCCTGACGTGATTTTCTATTTCTTCATTCCAGCCATACGCAATATGTGATATCAGCCCTTTGAGATACCAATCTGGAAGGCTCAAAAGCGTATTATTCGCAGCTTTATTTTTCCAATCTGCACCATATAAAATTTCATTTAATGTGATTTCTGCAATGGCTGCACGCAATTGTGACCTGAGGCTTGCTCTGTCGCCTTCCACATACATAAAAACAATATTGTCAACTATGCGCGTTGAACCACCAATATTGTATTGATTATCCATTGTTTTTAATCCAATATTGCTTTGTCGAAAATCTGATAAGCTATGATAAATGACAAAAATCAAACGCTTATTATGTTGATAATCCATTTGTCGTGAAAGGATTTCAATCTCTTCATAGGCCATTTCAGCCGTTTGCATTGCAATTTGTTTGCCGCCTGCATAAAAGTATGTGTCAAATTTTTGAAATCGAAAATAAAACCATTCGAACTCATCAAATTGCACCCGGTTTTTACCAAATTCCATTTGATGTCCATTGTAAAACTGAGCATTGGCTGTCAATGGTAGCAATCCTAGCAGGCAAATTATAATATATATATAGGAGTTAAACTTCAATTTCACTTTTATTTCTTATAACTTCAAAAATAACATTTTAGTTTGGACAATCGTATCAAAATTACGAAAAACCAATGAACTTATTGCTTTTTCTGAAATGATTTGTGCTTTTTACACTTAGTGTCTGTAAGAAAATGCCAAAAAATTGCATTTCGACCTTGCTACGGGTGAAATGGGAAATCCCCAATTATAAGCACCAAATTCAAATCGTGCCTATTGTTTTGAAAATCCTTAGAGCGTGG
>CAYOUD010000123.1:0-8604 GCA_964407055.1 uncultured Bacteroidales bacterium
TAAAACAAATGATCGACCAGGTAAATGACGAAGGAGGCAAAATCACTAAAATTGATTCATATGGTTCGGGGATTCCTTCATTTGAGCACAATCGTAATCCATGGGGCTATAAATTTTCATGGGATCCAAATGGACTTATGCGTTCAGCAGTATCTCCTGCAAGATATCAAGTTGAGGGAAAAGTAATAGAAGTCCCAGCAAAATTCGAACATCACAAACTTGTTGATATTCATGGTATAGGTACATTTGAAACATATCCAAGCAACGATAGCACCCGTTATTTAAAAGAATTTGGTTTGGACAAAAATCTCACCATTTACAAGGGCTTATTGCGTTATATTGGTTATTGTAACACAATAGTGCATCTTTTAAAATCAAAATTGATTGAAAACAACAAAGTGATTAATTATGAAAAAACTACGTATAGTCAATATATTGCCAATCATTTAGGAACTTCATCGACCAACCATATTAAAATGAAATTTGCAGATTCATTAAATATGGATATTAAAGATGATTTTATTAAAAAGTTAGATTGGATTGGAATATTTGATGACATTCAGATATCAATAAAAAATGGTACAAGATCAAATCTGTTGGTAGATTTAATGTTGAAAAAAATGGCTTATGAACCTCACGAGAAAGATTTAATAATTGTTCACAATGAAATGATTGTAGAATTTCCAGACAGAAAAGAGAAACGAATCTCAAGTATGATGAATGAAGGTATTCCTTTTGGCGATTCTGCAATGGCAAGAGCAGTTTCTTTACCACCAGCTATCGCAACAAAACTTATTTTAGAAGGGGAAATTTCAAGTAAAGGAGTTTGTATTCCTTCAACAAGAGAAATGTACGAACCTATTTTGGATGAAATGGAAACTTTTGGTTTTTCATTTAAGAAGGAGACAATTGTTTTGTAATAATAACAACGTTCTATAATATATAGGAATATGAGCGGTCTGCAAGCTTCGTCCCGATTTTTTCGGGAACCCAGCGAGTATTCTCGGTTGAACTAAACCCTTTTGCTAAGCGATGGACTTTAAGCCAGTTTCATGTGTTTTTTTGGGTGAGTATGTGTCAAAGGATGGAGTAAAAAAGCAAAAACGTGCTGTATTATTGCTAATTTCCAGCATTGATTTTTACTGTTTTTTCGGGTTAACAGGCTATGAACAATTCAACAAAACCACACCTGACAGGTGAGGGAATTTTAGATTCGTCTTCGTTTTTGAACGGAGTATTTGAGGGGTATTCCGTATCGGATTCCGATTTGCAGACCGTGTGCAAGCATTTTCGGTTTTACTCCTCCTGCAAGATTGTCGTACACAAATAATTTTGTCATGTCACGTTGGTATGTGTATTCCGCGAATAGTGCAATATTTGATTTCGGGAAATATTCAATTCCGCCGCCGGCAATTAAGCTAAGTGAAAATCTGGGATGATCTTGCTTGATATCTGAAATATAATTTTCCGGATTTCCCGTAAAGTTTTGAATGGTATCAAAATTTGCGCGTCGTTGAGCGGAAAGTAATATGTTTCCTTGAAATCCGGCTTCAACATAGACATTGATTTTTCGACCGAAATTATAGCGTGCTTTTATTGGTATGCTCAAATGATTTAAGGAATAAATTGCCGGTGCATATCCTGATAATTCTAAATTTTCATTGTAATAGGGTACAACCCCGTCAATTTGAAATTTCCGTGTTTGAATCATGAATCCTGTACTGAAACCAAATTCTTGTGAGGCTTTCAAATAAGTTTGGACAGAAAATGCGGTTCCAAATTGTGGGTTTAGGCGTGAGCCATAAGCATGGTTGAACAATGTGGTATTCAGAAACCCACCGCTAGCAGAAAGATACATGGTTGAGTCGGAGCGACGTTCCCATGCACTGAGCTCCTGAAAATGCAAGATGAAAATTATTGCAAGAACTGCATATTTAAAGTATTTCACTATCCACTGTACCATCTTTAAACCAAGTTTTTATTGTTTCTCCTTTTTTTACAGATGCGACGCTGTCAAGGCGCTTACCATTTTTTGTTGTCAAGCTGTAACCTTTTTGTAACAATCTTTTTGGGTCGTTCGCCTGAATGGTTTGTTCTAATTTATCAAGTTGTATGTTTTGTACGTTGATAAAGTTTTTATTCGCAGCCTGTAGTTGATTTAGCTGATTTGACAAATTATTCTTTTCTGATTTGAATAATGCATTCAGATTGCTTCTTATTTGATATTCAAGCTGATTGACCCATGAAGCTTTTGCAACGAGGCTTCCCCGAATTGAGCGATGCAGTCTGTTTGCCAGCAAATTTAATTGATTTGACTGATTCGCAAGTGCCTGCTTGACTGTAGGAATAAAAATAGAATTCAGTCGGTTGAGTTTGTTTTCCTCATTTTCAATATAAAGGCTTGTGACATTTAATAGTCGGTCTAGTTCGTAATCTAAGCTTTCTTCAATTCCTTCAGTATGTTCAATGATGAATTCTGCGACAGCAGTTGGTGTTTTCAAATGTTTAAAAGCTACCATATCAACCACCGATGCATCGCGTTCATGTCCAATTCCTGAAAGTACAGGTATTGGGAATTGAGCGATGTTTGAAGCAATTTCATAATTATCAAAAGCTGCCAAATCGGTTCTGGAACCTCCTCCGCGAATGATAACCACAACATCATAATCGGTGTCAGAATTGTAAATGTCTTCAAGTGCTTTGATGACTGATTTTTGTGTGTCGATACCTTGCATTGCCGCTCTGTACAGGTGTATTTTGAAGTCGTAATGTTTGGAATTTGTTTCAATTTGTGCAACAAAATCGCCGAAACCGGCAGCGGTATCTGAAGAAATCACAGCAATATTTTGAATTAGGAGCGGAATAGGCAGCGTTTTATTCATGTCGATAATGCCGGCGTCTTCCAATTGCTGAATAATTTCTCTGCGTCTGCGTTCAATATCACCGAGGGTGTATGTTGGGTCGATGTCAATGATTTGCAAACTCAATCCGTAAAGTTCATGATAATCGACCGTAACTTTCACCATAACTTTGATTCCGGCTTTCATGCTTTCGCCGCTACCGGATTGAAAATAGGCACTCAACATGCGATATCTGCTTGCCCAAATAATTGCACGAGCTTTTGCTTTGACATTGTCGCCTTTTTTGTCTTTTTCAACCAAGCTCAAATAACAGTGTCCACGATAATTAACATTTAATTCGCTGATTTCGGCAATAACCCAGTAGTGCATATCCAGATTTTTTCTGATAGCTCCCTGAATATTGTTTTGCAATTCGAATAAACTAATTGCTTGTTCTGCCATGTCTTACTGCTTTACAAATGCGTTAGTATGCACTTGGTTTTGTGATTGGATTTTGAGTATGTACATTCCCTTTGGGAAAATTGCAACATTATTGATTTTTAGTGTGTTGTATGATGTGCGAAAGATAGGATGTTGCTTTTCATAAACTATTTGTCCCTGCATATTTACGATTGAAATGTGAAGTTGTTGAGTGTCAACTGAGTAAAACTCAACTTGTAATATCTCCGTGCATGGATTCGGATACATACTCACTAGCATTTCTGAGCTGAAAGCTGTGTAATTAATGTTTTTTAGCGCGAGATTTGCTACTGCAAAATCGGGGAGTCCGTATCCGAGATATTCATCGGGGTTATTGTATTGACTGCTACTTTCCTGAATGGCTCGTAGTATTTCCATATTGCTCATTTGCGGATTTGCCTGCCATAGACATGCAGCCAGCCCTGAAGCAATTGGTGTAGAGAAAGATGTCCCGTTTCCGCTGGCAAATTCTCCGTCGCCACCCTGAAACCATGTTGCTTCGCCTTGGGCTACAATATCGGGTTTCACTCTGTTGTCTGCTGAATAACCGATGGATGAAAAGGCGGCATACTGCCCATCACTATTTGTTGCACCGACGGTTAAAATGCTGTCAGCATCGGCAGGTACTGAAATTTTTGGATTTGGGTCATCTCCACTATTTCCTGCTGCTGATAAAACTAAAATCCCTTTGGATGCTGCGATTGTAGCTGCAATGGAAATGGGGGCAGTTCTCCCGTCGAGGTCTTCATTGGTGTAAGACCATTCGTCATTGTCGTACACACTGTATCCCAGCGAAACACTAATGATGTCTGCTCCGATGCTGTCAGCGTATTCTGCTGCAGCAATCCAGTTATATTCTTCAATCAATTGTTCTGATGCAGCATCTTCGGTACGAAGCAAAAGGTAATTTGCATCGGGTGCGCTACCGACCAAACTGTCTTCTACTTTCGCAGCGAGAATTGATAATACTGCTCTTCCGTGATTGTGATGAGTGTAAACATCATTATCGCCGTCCACATAATCTCGTGTGTCAATTACTCGGTTTTCATTTAACATTGCCTGAAAACTTGAAAGCGAGGGAACATCCAAAAATCCTGAATCTAATACTGCAATAATCATGTTTTGTCCGGTATAGCCTTGATTGTGCAAAATATGTCCGTTTAACATGCTGATTTGATTTTCGGATTGTCCGTAATTGAGGGCGTTTTCTTTTGTCGCTTTCGCAGATTTTGGATATTCTATGAGTTCGCGGATACGTACTTTTTCAGAAATAAATCCTAGATTTTCAATGGTGTCAATGAGTTCTGTATCAGTAGATTGAATTGCTGCACCGTTTAGCCATTTTGATGTGTATCGGATATGAATTCCCATATTTGTTAAGGAATCGAGATAATAATCGGATACCGGAAGGTCTTTGCTGTCAATCTCGATGTTCTGATTATCGCGTCGCTGTAATGCTTTCGGACTTAAAAACTGTTCAGGCTGCGATAATTCATAGTTATTGTTGGTTTTGTCAGTTAATTGAATCCAGTAAACATTGGTATTTTCCTGAGCAAAAAGGCTGGTTGTAAATAGTAAAAGGGATGTGATGATAAGACTAATTTTCATAATTCGTTTCTCTTCCTCGTTCAATAAATGTCTGTTTATAAATTGTTCCTGTTGTAATGCGCTCTTCAAGCGGAACACCGGGCTCAATTTCCTGTGAGTTTAAATATGTCTTTTCCTTGTAAATTAAACCTGTGTCGCGTGCATATTGTTCAAGTGCATAGTTTTTATGTATTAGTGATGAATCAGCTTCATGAATGATTGTCAGACAGGAGTCAAATTGCTGCTGATTGAGTGTCAGCTTTTCATCCAATCCTGTAATTTCATAATCATTCGTATTGAGCGTGTTATATGCATTTCCGTCCCATGTTTTATTAATGGATAGCGGAAAAATCATTTTGACATAGCGAATGTTTTCTTCTGTGACAAACAGCCGATAATTATTGTATTGCACCGACCAAACATCAGTAACATCCCAGGATTGATCCGCATTTTCTCTTTTGTAACGGAGTAATAAGTAGGAGGTTGTGCTTAAATCATCCTGATAAGCACCTCCAATAAGCTCTTTCAATTGATATCTGCTTGTGTCATAAACGTTTGACGGGGCATCAATGTTGATTTCTATTACGTCATATAGATTGTAAGTACCAGATTCCAAGGGATAATAATCTCTGTCCAAGCTGGCAAAATAGCTTTCGTTTTCCTTGGTGCAAGCAGAAAGAATTATTAATACACTTAATATTCCGAACAGTTTTTTCATTGCAGGAAATTTTTATAAATATACGAATTATTCTTCAATAATTCCACCTCCAATTACATCGTCTCCATCATAAATGACACAGGATTGTCCGGCAGTTACTGCATAGACCGGTTGATTGAGCTCTAAATAGTAAGCTTGTTTGTCTTTTCTGATGTTTCCGGGGACAGCGGGTGAATTGTATCGTATTTTTGCTTCAATTTCCAGATTTTCAGGAGGTTCGAGGAATTTTATCCAGTTCGTGTTTTTTAATCGCACTGATTTTCGTTCCAATAGATTATAATCTCCCAGCACAATTTCATTCTTTTGTGCATCGATTGACAAAACGTAGGCAGGTTTTCCGAGGGCAATATTCAGTCCTTTTCGTTGTCCGATGGTGTAATAGGGGTATCCTTTGTGCTGTCCGAGGATTTTCCCGTTAGAATCCATAAAATTTCCGGGTTTCACTTTTTTCTCAATGTCTTTCACATATTCTTTGAGGAAATTCCTGTAGTCATTGTCCCGAATAAAGCATATTTCCTGCGATTCACGTTTTTCAGCGATACGATTGAAGCCGTTTTCTTTTGCAATTTCTCTGACTTTATCTTTTGTCAGTTCACCCAAAGGAAAAATCGTGTGTTTGAGCTGTTCCTGTGTGAGTGTCCAAAGAAAATAGGATTGATCTTTTTTGTTATCGGCGCCTTTCATTAGGATATGACGCCCGTTTTCTTCACGGATGCGTGCATAATGTCCGGTTGCATAATAATCGCAGCCCCGTTTTTCCATTTCGTCAAGCAGTATGCCCCATTTAATATGTGTATTGCAGACCACACAGGGGTTTGGAGTTTTCCCGTTCATGTATTCATTCACAAAATCCCGGATGACATAATGCTCAAATTCATTTCGGATATCGATAATCTCGTGGGGGAAATCAAGCTTGCGTGCGAGCTCTCGGGCTTCAAGAAGGCTTTCTGCATCGCAGCATCCTTTTTCTTTTTCGTCACATGCCGTAAGTTCAGTTTCCCACATTTTAAAAGTGAGTCCTTGTATATTGTATGCTTGATTTTTTAATAAAATGGCAGAAACAGAACTGTCTGTTCCGCCACTCATTGCCAATAAAACTTTTTTCATGATAAAATGCTTAAGGTCGGCGGAAAAACTCGAACGGGTTATCGCGATAATCCTCCGGATTTTTGAGTTTGTCTTGATTCTTTTTTGCCCATTCAACTTTTTTCCAGAATTCACTTTCAAGGCTGTCTCTGTCGGTGCGAACACCGGAGCGATATTCAACGGTGTCAAAACTTCCATCCTGTTTTGTAATCAGCCAATCTCCTTCTTTTCGGTTATCTTTGTAGATGCCTCGTTCGTCTAGGCTGCCGTCTGGGAAGAAGACTTGAAATTCACCATGTTTCATATCGTTGAGATAAAACCCTTTTTCACGAACTTTTCCGTTGTCAAAATAGAAGGTATATTTTCCTTCTTTAATACCATTTTTATAAATAATTTCAGTGAGTTTTTCACTGTTTTTATAATATCTGGTTTCAAGTCCTTCTTGAATGCCGTTTTGGTAGGTGGTTTCCTTTTGTCTTTCACCGCCGGCATAATAAAATATCCATTTGCCATCTCGTTCTTTATCTGCATTGTAACTGCCGCGAGCAGCGAGATTGCTATTCTCCCAGTGCATTTCAATGATAGAACTACCGTTATCAGTAAATTTCTGAATGGCTTTAATTTTTCCGTTTGGATGATAGTGTTTGAAAACTCCCTGTGGTTCGTTATCGATAAAAAAACCGCTATATCGAATGTATTCCTGGTCGTCATCGTAGTATTTTATCCATTTTCCTTGTTTATTCCTGTTGATATCTGTGTAATTTAATACAGAGTCTTCGCCCTGCGTGTTTTGTGCAAAACTCAGGTTTACAGCGAATAGGCTAATGACAATAAGATAAAGAAGTTTTTGCATAATGCTTGTGTTTATTTATTAAACCAGTATTTGAATAATTTATTGTAGCAAATTCAATGCCAGGGCAAAGATAAAAATTTCTGTGTTTTTACAGTACCCGATTTTTCTGTGATTAGCAATGCAAGATTATTTTTTTATGTATGGAGGAATTTTTGTGAAAACATCTCCCCATGGCAGGAATGTCCTGAATGAGGAGATGTTTTTAATTGTGACGTGATGAAAGCTTAACGGAGCAGGGTGAAATCTCTGACGACAATTTCGGTACTATTGTGTTTTTGTCCGGTTTTATCTGCCCAGCTGTGATTGTTGATTCTGCCTTCAAGTGCGATGCGCCCACCTTTTTTTAGCATTTTACTGACAATGTCAGCAGTGATTCCCCATGCAACGAGATGATGCCATTTTACCATGGATTTGGTTTCTCCGCGGAGGCTGTGTTTTCGTTCATCTGTTGCGAGGGACATACGTGCCATACGTTGTCCGTTTTCGAAGGTTTTAATTACCGGGTCTGCGCCCAGATTTCCGATTAACATGACTTGGTTATTAATTCGTGCCATAATCATAAAAATTTTAGTGAAACATTATTTTGCTGCAAACATAGGCTGCGATATATCAGTAGTCGGTTTTTAAGTAATTGGTTTCGTTTGAAATTCGTTTGTAAACGAGTAGAAACGGTAAAAATGCAGACAGTCAGGTGGGTAGGGTATTTTGTAATTAACCCGGAAAATTCATGCTATTCCCTTAATAGAAAAATGGGTTGCAGTAAGTTAACATGGGAATCAACAGTACCTTATGTTATGACACTTTAAAATCAAAAATTCCGGGATCCCCAATTTTCGGGAGTAAATAATGCCGATGTAGAATCAAAGCTGATACAAGAAATAATACCGATTACACAAATAATATAGTACAATTTCGTTTCACATCATTGTACTATTTATTTGTAGTATCGGCATTATACACTAAGTTCATTGGAATATTCATTAGTTCAAATTAGTATAAAATGAATTGTATCGGCAATTTTGATTCACAATCGGTATTAA
>CAYOUD010000124.1:0-8532 GCA_964407055.1 uncultured Bacteroidales bacterium
TATTTAAACGTTTCAATAATTTCCTTAATCTCCTTAATTTTATCATTGAGTATTGCTTTGTCTGAGGCTTCGGCAATTAGTCGTAAATACGGCTCGGTATTGCTTGGGCGGATATTAAACCACCAATCTTTGTAATCTAAACGGTATCCGTCAAAATCCATAAAATTGTCGGGTTCGGCTTGTTCAAGATAATGAGATTTAACCGCTTCCATGGCTTCAGTTTTTTGTTCAATTTTAAAATTGATTTCGCCGGAGCTGTAATATTTTGAAATTTCATCGATTCGCTCGGAGAGTTTTATGCCTTGATCTTTCAGCTTTCGCATGACTTGCAAAACAATAAGACAGGCTAACATACCGGAGTCAGAATAGTAAAAGTCTTTGAAATAGTAGTGACCTGCAAGTTCTCCGCCGTACAATCCGTCGATTTCCTTGAGTTTGCTTGCCGCGTATGCTCTTCCGACTCGCCAGGTGTGCATTTCAATTTCGTATTTTGCGAGATATTCTGCAACAGATTTACTGGTTCGGATGTCTTGAATAAGCTTAGTGCCCGGCGTGAGTCTGTCTTTAAAATATTCGCCCATGAATGCAATCATTAAATCGGGCGAAATAAAACGGGCTTTTTCATCAACAAACATAACTCTGTCAGCATCGCCATCGAAAATAATACCAATGTCGGCTTGTTTTTGCAGAACCAGTTTTTTCAAATCCTTCAGATTTTTTTCAATGAGAGGGTTTGGGTCGTGATTCGGAAAGGTTCCGTCGGGTTTTTCGTAAATATAAGTGGGCTTTTTCTTGAGAATATCGCGGATGAATGGCCCGCCGATTCCATTTGAACCGTCAATCACAATATTTAAACCGGTTAAATCAGGTTTGTAAGTTTTTAGAAAATCGATATAGGTGTCTCTGTAATCGAGTGCCCGATAAAAACCCGGGTTTTCAACCGGTACAACTTCTTGTGTAAGAATGAGCTCTTCGATTGCTTTCAGTCCGTTGTCGTAACCTATCGGAGCAGCATTCGGGCCGCTGAATTTAAACCCGTTGTATTCTTTTTGATTATGAGACGCAGTAATTTGAATTGATGCCGGGAAATCGTATTTTGCCGTTCCCCAGTAAACCATTGGCGTTGTGGTTAAACCTGCATCAAACACATTAACACCGGCATCCATGATTCCCTGAGCCAGCGCTTCAAAAAGGCTTTCTGAGTGTACGCGCATATCTCTGCCGATTAATACCCTGTCAGCTTGAATGACTTTGGGGAGAAAAAAGCCGATTTTATACGCAAGATTTTCATCCAAATCTTGTCCGTAAATTCCTCTGATATCGTATGCTTTAAATGCTTTCATAATTATTCGTTTTCTTTTAATTTATTTTTTGTAATTGGAATTAATTTTGACAGTCCGTTACTAATTTTACGTGCATCCAATAAGGCCTTCAAGCGCTCATTTCCTTTCTCTTCATCAATGGGATATCCATAAATTTCCTTTAGGATATGATTGTATTTGTTAATGATGACTTTTCGCTTGAGTTTTAGTGTTGGTGAAAGCTCTCCTGTATTTGGCGACCATTCTTCGGAAACAAGCCGGAAACGTTTAATTTTTTCGTGATCTCCTAGCGTTTTATTGACTTCATTCACTTCTTTCTGGATACGTTGAATGACCTCTTTTATTTTAATCAGTTCTTCGTTATCGCGATAGTGAATTTTGTTTCTGCTTGCCCATAGGTGAAGGTCATTAAAGTTAGGTGAGATGAGGGCTGAAGCAAATTTTTCATTTTCACCGACAACCATAAGCTGTTCAATGGCTGTGGATGCTTTAAATTTATTTTCTATGACTTGTGGCGCAATGTATTTTCCGCTTGAGGTTTTGAAGATTTCTTTTTTGCGATCTTTGATTCTCAGGAATTGCCCGTCAATAAGTTTTCCGATATCTCCGGTATGCATCCAACCGTCTTCATCAATTACTATGGCTGTACTTTCCGGATCTTTATAATATCCTTTCATGACATGAGGCCCGCGAGCCATAATTTCACCTTCATCGCTGATTTTCATTTCAGTACCTTCCAAAACGGGACCGACAGTGCCGATTCGACAATTTTCTCCGCGATAATGATTCACGGCAATTACGGGAGATGTTTCACTCATTCCGTAGCCTTCGATAACATATGCGCCGGCTGCCCAGAATAGTTGAGCGAGGCGGGTTTGCAGCGAGGAGCCTCCTGAAACAATTATTCTGAGTTCACCTCCGAAAACCGCTTGCCATTTTTTAAAAATCAACGATCGTGCAATTTTTAAGCGGATTTTGTACCAAAGATTATTTTTGTCGGCAACATTGTATTTTTCACCAAGTTTGACTGCCCAAAAGAAAATTGCCCGCGAAACGGGTGGCAGGTCTTTCCCTTTGGCAATAATTTTATCGTAAAATTTTTCCAGAACGCTTGGAACTGAGTTGAAAGCATGTGGTTTTATCTCCTTTAGATTGTCCACGATGGTGCCCATTCCTTCGGCATAATAAATGGAAATTCCTTTGGATTGATAATTGTAATTCATCATGCGTTCATAAACATGGCATAGCGGCAAAAACGAGAGGACTCGCTCTCCATAATTGACTGGTAGAATTTTTGCAGTTGCCAGTGCGTTGCTCAAAAGATTTTTATGAGAAAGCATAACGCCCTTCGGGTCTCCGGTTGTTCCGGAAGTGTAAATGATGGTGCAAACTTCGTCCTCTTTTATCCCAGCTTTTGTTTGTTCTAGTTCTGATGCTAATTCCGTTGTATGTTCCCGGCCAAGTGTAATGATTTCCACCCAGTTGTTAGCTTCTTTAATATCGTTCAGTGTGTAAAAGGATTCGAGACTGTCGATTTTTTCAAAAATAGGATTCACTTTACGGAATAATCCGATATCTGAAACGATGACCATTTTTGCATCCGAATGACGGAGAATGTAATTATACTGTTCAGTGCTAATGGTTGGATAAATTGGGACATGAATTACACCGATCATGGACATTCCCATATCCAGCACATTCCAGTGGGGTAGGTTTTGCGAGATACTTGCAATTTTATCTCCTTTTTTAAACCCAAGTTTGATTAAGCCCATCGCAAAGTATGTGGCATATTTTACATAATCGGCAGCAGAGAAATGGATCCAGTTTCCTTTATTTTTATAAGCCAGAGCAACTTCAAGATCTTTGTAGTCAGTGCGATAATTCTCCAGCAAATCAAAAATTCGTTTGATTGCCATATGCAAAATTGTTTAGTTATTTTAGCCAAAGTTAATAAAAAAGATTTTATCTGCGTTGCGGTTTATTTGAAGTTTTATCAAAAGGGCATGAGCCGCAGTCAATCGGATGTTTAATTGTGGTGGAAGTCCAGTAGCGGATGCCAAATGTAAATGTAAAGGTATTGTATGAATGTCCATATAATGCTGATGCCGTAATGTCCATACGATCAGACATGAAAAATTTATATTCCAGCTCTGCCAAAATGTCTAATTTGTTTTCCCAGTTGCCGTTAACATTGTAATTTCCTTCTGGGACATAGCCGGGAACTTTATGCCAGTCTTCACGAAAATTAAGCGTAGGACCGGCAGCAATGTCAAATGATGAGCGCCATATTTGCAGAAAACTGTATTTTAAACCAACATGGATAAACATTGCGGGCTGACTTAATGCGTCGGTGTAAAACCCGGGCATAACTCGCCATGATAGTTTTGTGCCTCGCAAGTAAGTTTCCACAGAGAATATTATGTTTGGCTCGACAACCCAATTGCCGTTGTTATCAATTTTATTCTCGTATAGGCTGAATTGATTTGGTGAATAAAACGGATGAAAGCCTATAGGTGCAAGTTTTAAATGCAATAGGGTTTGACTCTGAAGATTATTTCCCACAAAGGCTAATACAATAAATATAGTGATGCGAATCAGTTTCATTCGTTTCGTATTAATCTTTAAAAATAACGAAAATAATGGAAATCTGTTGTTTTAAAAAAAATATGATCTTAATATTTTTCTTGAATATATTAAAATGGGTTGAAGATGTGCAAAGATAATGGCAAGCATTACCCCAAATTTGAGTTAAGGTGGATTTTTAGGTTTTCTTATTCGATCTCATCGGTTTAAATTGAAAACCAGATGTTTTAGCGTCTTTCTCCTTTAGTTGAGTTACTGTCTTCTTTGACTTCGTCTTTTGTTTATTCTGACTTGAATAATGAATATTGACATCTTGATTCGTGCTATTGCCCGAGTGGAAATATGCTTGGGTTTGGAAATAAACAATTTCTTCCTCTTCTTCCTCTTCCTCGGTTTCCCATGAAGGTTTTGGCCTTTGTGGTCCTTGTTTTCGATAATAAATAGCCAGACCCAATCCGACAAGCATCCCTGCTAGATGTGATTCCCATGAAATCCCCTGCTGTCCGGGAAGTATTCCCCAAACCATGCTTCCGTAAAGGAATACAACAATAAGTGATACCGACATGAGCTGATAATGTCGCCTGATAATGCCTGATAAAAATAAGAATGCTGCGAAAGCATAAATGATACCGCTTGCCCCCACATGAATCGATGGTCTTCCGGTTAACCAAACTAAAATTCCAATACTTATCCAGCTTATACCCATGATGCGGAATGCAAGTTTCGGGTAAAAATAAAAAAGCATGCCTGCGAGTGCTGCAAAACTCATGCTGTTTCCAAGCAAATGGCCCCAACTACCGTGCAATAGCGGTGCAGCAAAAATTCCAATTATTCCTTTTAATGTGCGAGGTTTGATTCCGAATTGATTGAGATGCATATTTATGCTGGTATTCAGAATGTGAACAAGCAAAAATATAAGCAGAAAGGTGCCGGTAGTTATTACTACGGTTTTAAAACGTGTTTTTTGTATGTCCTGAGATACACTCATATTATCCGAATTGCCGGTTTCAAGCGAAAGTAGGAAAATTTATTAGAATTCCCATGTGAATTCTGATAAATCGGATTCTTGACCTAACCAGCAGATATTGCGCTCGGTTTTCTCAATTCAGAACTACAACATTCTATATTCAAAGAAAGCATCGTAATAAAATTAAATATCACACCTTTTCCAAAGTTTGGAACTTTGAAAAAGGTGTAGGTTATTATTTATGTGAAAATGATTTGTGAGTTTTCACCACCGCTCATTTCGTAAAATTCACCGATAGTGAGTACTGCTTTGACATCTTCCCACAAGTCTTCTTTTTCTAGTTTAAACATGTCCATTGCTAATTTACACGCATAGATTTCGCCGCCACCGGCAGTTATCATTTCGAGAAATTCATCTACAGGAGGAATATCCAGTTGATCCATTTGTTTTCGCATCATCGATGAAACGCCTGCTTCAACTCCGGGGAGAGTTCCCAAAAGCGTAGGGAAGGGCAGACCTCCTGGCATACGCATTGCTGGATTTCCTACAGTTGCTGTATGGAGTTTTTTCATGCGCTTTTTTGTGATTGCATCCAAGCCAAAAAATGTAAAAAATAGTTTGGCTTCTATGCCTTCCATCACAGCTCCGTTTGCCATGACAAGTGATGCATAAACATCCTCGAGCTTGCCTTTTGCGCAGATAATGCTAACTTTTTTTAATTTATTATTGTCTAACATAAGTTTCAGTTTTTAAATGTGTGAAAATATTAAACACAAGATGTTGGCTTAGAAATGCCTGCCAATTTTGATGAAATTTTTAGCGGGCCTCCGGGGAATAGTTGATATAATCCTTTGATGTCAACAATTCCTGATTTACCTACCGAACGAATGGTTAAACTATCGCCGGCTTCATGTTTTTGACGCAGGAATTTCAACACTTCCATGTGTTTGTCCGTTAATTCGATATTTTCTTCTCTTGCAAGTTCTTTTGCAATGTCTTCATTCCATGCTGAAAAATCAGTCATATAACCATCTTCTGAGAATGATAGATTTTGTCCTAAAATTGTCTTTTCCATAATGCTATTTTTTTTAGTGATTATTTTTATTCATTTCTTTCATAAAGTGGATTAAAAATCCGGATGTTTTTTTCATGTCTTTACTGAAAACAAGTTTTAGTGGTGATTTTGGCTGAATATCTGCCTTGCTGCTTTCTCCTAGTGCTGATAATAATTTGTCGAGTTGTTTCAGTACATCGGGATTGCCGATTTTTCCAAGAACAGATGCCAAAAGTTCAGCGTTTTCGCCGATGGAATCGATTTTCCGTGCATCACCAGCACTCAGCATTTTCATAATGCTATTTAGTAGTGCTCTACTATTCTCAAATACGCCTTTTTCATTTAGGTCATTCAGCTGTTTTGAAAAATCGATGATGGCTTCAGTAACTAGGGGTGAAGCATCTTTTACTAAATCAGTAATGCTTTCCAATGTATCCATCAGCACGTTAAACGTGTCGATGTTACGAATGAATTTTAGAGCCAACTCCCGCAATTGATCCGGGCTGACTTCAATCTGTTGTTGATCCAGTGCGTGAATTGAACTGTCATATACATCTTTTCCGACAATTGATAAGTCACTTACGAGGTCATCCATTGCCATAGTGCGCATTTTCTGCGCTTGTATATGTTCGAGCACGAGATCCATTTTTTGATTCAGTGCATCAATTTGTGTTTGCATACTATCGTTCATTGTTTAACTCCTTTCTTACTTATTCGAATCAATCATACTGCGCTTTTTTCCTGCCATTGTCATCAGCGGCTCAACCGGCAGTTCTTTTCCTTTTAACAAGATATGCCAATACATCCAACGGAACATAATTTTCCCGTAATGATTGATTTTTGTATTTTTCAATAAGCCGAAAGGTCCTATTCCGGGGAGTGGAAATGTTCCGGGCAGTGGCTCAGTATCGTAGTTAAAATCAATTAATGCACCTTTACCATATCCAGTTTCTATGTAGCAGTTAGCGTGTCCGTCAAATTTGGCGGTTAATGGTCTGCCTTCAATGGAGTGTATTAAATTGTCAATGAGAATTTCTGCTGCAAAGTGAGCAACTGATCCGGCTTTTGATGTCGGTAAGTTTGCCGCATCACCAAGTACAAACACATTTTCATATTTGTCCGATTGCAGCGTGTGTTTATTTGTCGGGACAAATCCCATGTCATCACCCATGCAGCTCTCTTCAATGATTTTACTTCCCATATTTACGGGAACAATAGTAAGGATATCGAAATCGACTTTTCTGTCCTCATACGATACGAGCTGTTTTGTTTCATTATCGACTTTTTCAGTATAAAAATCTGTCACTACATTAATGTTTTTTTCCTCGAGCAATTCTCCCAGCATTTTAGATGCAATGGGCTTGGTAAATGCTCCGGACATGAGTGTGACATAAGTTAAATCCACTTTGTCGCGTATGCCTTGCTCCGTGAAATAGGCTTCTGCAAGAAAAATAAATTCAAGCGGAGCGACTGGGCATTTGTATGGAAGTTCGGGAATAGCAACAACCAATTTCCCGCCTTCCCAAGCGCGCAGTTTTTTTGCAAGTGCAGTTGCCCCTTCAATGCTGTAGAAATCAAAAATGTCTTTATAATATAGATTCCCTTTTACTCCCGGCGTTTCTTCCGGTCTTAATGATGTTCCTGTTGCGATAATCAGGTAATCATAAGTTAATTGCTGCCCGTTTTTGAGTAAGATTGCATTCGCTTCCGGTAAAATTTTTTCAGCTTCTTCATAAAGCATCTCCACTCCGGCAGGAATAAATGTTGATTTTGGCTTAATCACATCCTCCGGTTTATATATTCCAAAGGGGATAAACAGAAAGCCGGGCTGATAATAATGTGTCCGTTCTTTATCCAAGACTGTAATTTTCCATTCATCGGCATTTAGAGCTTTTTTGAGCTTATTTGCCATCATGGTTCCGGCTGTTCCGCCACCGAGTATGAGAATCCGTTTCATAATTTTTATTATTTTTGTGTGTTAACTATTTAATTAATAAACATAAACAGTTTGCAATCGTTCTTGTTATAGGTATGACAGATGTCATAAGTTGATATATATCATATGGAAAATAAAGAGCTTACAGTTAATTGTCAATGCGAAAACTGCCAGTTGCGGGCTTTGTTTTTTGCGCATCTTAAGGAGGACGAAATGCTGGATATTTGTAATCTCCGTAAGGAAAAATCGTTTGAAAGTAATGACGATATTGTGCAACAAGGGGATGAGGTTATGGATTTTTTTTATTTAAAAGAAGGTCTGGTAAAATTACATATCATTAAATCAGGAAATGAGGATCAGATTATAACCATTGCTAAACCACTGGATTTCATTTCGATATTAAGTATTTTCTCTTCGGATAAATATCAGTATACGATTTCTGCTTTAGTGCCATCGGTAGTTTGTCAGGTTGATATGAGTTTGATTAAATCATTTGCAACTAAAAATGCTGCTTTTGGGTTTGATTTAATGAAACAATTGAGTAAATCTACTGATTTAATTCTTTTGGAGGCGATGGAGTTAAAACGCTTGCAGTTAAATGGCAAACTTGCTTATCCCGAAAAATTCACCGCAAATAGTTAGATGTTAACATAAGGTGCTGTTGGTTAAT
>CAYOUD010000125.1:0-8519 GCA_964407055.1 uncultured Bacteroidales bacterium
AGCCAAAATTATTAAAATATAATAAACAATTTGACTGCGTTAAAATTTTTCTAAATAGCTTAGCTATTCAGAAAAATTTGTGCCTTGCATCTTATTTATTAAATTTGTTTCTTGAAAGAAAAAAATTAATAGAAGGTCCCTTAATTTTGAATTGTAAACAATCCTGAAGTATTCTAACAACAAATTTGGGATATTTTGGTTATTATTAGTACAGAAATAAGATATATGAGTATGAATATAAAACTCTCACAGTGTGTAGTTGATGCAATAAACTACAGTAAAGAAGAAGCAATTAGGCTGAATAATGAATTTATTGGACCGGATCATTTGCTTTTGGGTTTGTTACGACAAGGAAAAGGAATTGCAATTAATTTGCTTCAGGGTTTAAATGTTGATCTTGAAGATTTGAAAAAACGGGTCGAAAGTCGTATCCGAAGCTCGGATGTGGAAATTAAGATGGAAGATGCAGATAAGTTGAAAATGCATGATAGTACGCAACGAATTCAAAATTTTATGAATCTCGAGGCAAAACATATGCAAAGCGAAGAGGTGAATTCCGGGCATATGCTTTTGGCATTGTTGCGGGTTGCCACTCCCCTTGCACAAATTTTCAATGATTTAGATATTGATTATGAATTGGTGAAGTTGAATCTTGAAATGGATGATACCACGAATGCCAGTATTGATGATGCAGATGATACGGATTTTGACGAGGATGCGCCTAAGAGTTCTCGTTCATCAGGTGGTTCAAAAGCTCAGGGTGTTGGAAAATCCGGCGTGAAAAGTTCGGATACTCCGGTATTGGATAATTTCGGAATTGATTTAACTAAAGCCGTTGAATCGGGAAAACTTGATCCGATTATTGGCAGGGAGCGTGAAATCGAACGTATTTCTCAGATTCTTAGTAGGCGTAAAAAAAATAATCCAGTATTAATCGGTGAGCCGGGTGTTGGTAAATCTGCCATCGCTGAAGGTTTGGCTTCTCGGATTATAGAGAAAAAAGTATCGCATGTTTTGTACGACAAACGGGTTGTTACGCTTGATATGGCTTCAATTGTTGCAGGCACAAAATATCGTGGACAATTTGAAGAGCGCATGAAAGCGATTTTAAATGAGCTGGCGAAATCTGATGATATTATTTTGTTTATTGATGAAATTCATACCATTGTCGGTGCTGGTGGTGCTGCTGGCTCACTGGATGCTGCAAATATGCTGAAACCCTCTTTGGCTAGAGGTGAAATTCAATGTATCGGTGCTACCACGCTGGATGAGTACCGTCAATATATTGAGAAAGATGCGGCGCTGGAACGTCGTTTCCAAAAGGTAATGGTAGAACCTACCACCGAAGAGCAAACTGTCAGTATCCTAGAAAATATCAAAGGGCGTTACGAGGATCATCATAATGTGATTTATACGGATGATGCATTGAAAGCTTGTATTAAATTAACTATGCGCTACATCAGTGATAAGCACTTGCCGGATAAGGCGATAGATGCAATGGATGAAGCCGGTTCTAGGGTTCATATTTCCAAGGTTAGTATCCCAGTGGATATTCTGGAATTTGAAAAAGCACTTGAGCAAACCAAAACTGAAAAACTTGCTGCTGTTGGAGATCAGAAATTTGAAAAAGCTGCTTCGTTTCGCGATAAAGAGCGTGAACTTGAGCAGAAAATTGAGCAGGCTAAAGCCAGTTGGCGTACTGATATGAAAGCGAATCGAGAATTGGTGACGGAAGATAATGTGGCTGAAGTAGTGGCAATGATGACCGGTGTTCCGGTTCAACGAATTGCGCAAACTGAGGGTTCAAAATTGTTGAAGATGGGCGATGAACTCAAAACCCGCGTGGTTGGACAAGATGAAGCGATACAGAAAATTGTGCTTGCAATTCAGCGCAATCGTGCGGGATTAAAAGATCCGAATCGTCCGATTGGTAGCTTTATTTTCCTTGGTCCTACTGGCGTTGGGAAAACCCAGCTTGCAAAAGTTTTATCGGGTTTCTTATTCGATTCGGATGATGCGTTAATACGAATTGACATGAGTGAGTATATGGAGAAATTTTCCGTCTCCCGCCTTGTTGGTGCACCTCCCGGGTACATCGGATATGAAGAAGGTGGTCAATTAACTGAAAAAGTTCGTCGCAAACCTTATTCTGTGATACTCCTTGATGAGATTGAAAAAGCGCATCCGGATGTGTTCCATATTTTATTGCAATTAATGGATGAAGGACGTTTGACAGACAGTTTAGGCCGTAGGGTCGATTTTCGAAACGCTATTGTGATTATGACATCGAATATTGGCAGCCGGGAATTATCCGATTTTGGTCAAGGCGTTGGTTTTTCAACTGCTAATCGTGAGCGTGATACAAGCAGACACACACAAAGTGTAATTAATAATGCACTGAAGAAATCCTTTGCTCCAGAATTTCTGAATCGTGTTGATGATGTGGTTATATTTAATTCGTTAAATGAAAATCATATTCAAAAAATTATTGATATTGAGCTTGCCGGATTGCTGAAACGGGTGAAGGAAATTGGATACACTATCCGCATCTCCCCTGCTGCAAGAAAATTTGTTGCTGAACGTGGCTTTGATTCTAAATTTGGAGCAAGGCCTCTGAAACGCGCTATCCAAAAGTATTTGGAAAATCCGCTGGCTGAAGCAATTATCCGCTCTGATGTGAAAGATGGTAATACAATTAGCATTGGATATAATAAAAAATCTGGAATACAATTTCGTATTTTAAAATAATTTCCGGTAGCACACTAAATTGTTTAAAACTTTGGACAAATCAATAAGCGAAACAATAATGTTTCGCTTATTTTTGTTTTATTAAAAGTTTATCTAATACTAAATCATTAATCGTATCATTATGAAAAATCGCACCTGGTTATGGATTGTTGGTCTTGTGGCATTAATTATGGCCATTTATCTTATTATGACACTTGTCTTTCATAAAGGAAATGAAAGACCAAATGTTTCTGAATTTAGTCCTTACATATCCGGTTATACTTCTGGGGTAATCTCAAAATCATCTAGCTTTAAAGTGCAATTGTCAAACGACTTTGCAAAAAAACTGGGTGCGGTTGATGAGCGCTCAACAGATTTGTTTTCAATTGACCCAAAAGTCAGCGGGGAAACCGGTTGGATAGATTTTAGAACGGCTCAATTTGTTCCAGATGAACCGCTTGAATCTGATAAAGAGTTTACAATTGAATTCAAGTTGGTGGAGTTAGATAGTGATTTAGACCGAAAATACCGGTTTTTTGAATACGATGTAAAAACAAAACCTCAAAATTTTAGCTTGGAAATCACTGAAATTAAAACAATCGACAAAAGATTTCTTGCCTGGCAGCAAGTCAAAGGGATTATTCGCACTGCAGATACAGAGGATCTTGAAAATATTGAAAAATTAATCTGTGCAAATGTGGGAAATAAAGATTTGCCGGTGCATTTTCAGCAAAAAGCGACAAATGAATTTTTGTTTATTGTAGATTCTGTCCCAAGAACAGAAAAAGCAGGGCAGTTAAGTTTGGAATATAATGGTGAATCCATTGGAGTGACAAAATCAGGGGAAAGAAATACTCCAATTCCTTCGGTTGATGATTTCAGTTTGATTGAAGCAAAAGTCATTCAACATCCCGAACAATATGTAAAATTGCAGTTCTCCGACCCTATCCTTGAAAATCAATATCTTGATGGATTAATCCAAATTGAGGATGCCGGCGTTTTAAATTATGTCATTCAGGACAATATTATCCGTGTTTATCCTCCAGAAAGACTTGAAGGTGAACATAAACTGAGTGTTAATCCGGGAATCAAAAATTGTTTAAGTCATCGCTTTGAAAAATTAGAACACGAATATTTGCGATTTGAGCAAATCTTACCTGCTGTCCGGATGACGGGTGAAGGTGTGATTATGCCAAAATCCGAAGGAAATCTTGTGCTACCATTTGAAGCAGTTAATTTAAAGGCTGTTGATGTTAGAATTACAAAGATTTACGAAAACAATGTCATGCAGTTCCTTCAGGTAAATGATATGTCAGATAATAATGAAATGAGGCGAGTCGGAAAAGTCATTAAAAAGAAAACCGTTGCCCTGAATCAAACCGACGTTACTGACCTTTCTCAATGGAATCGCTTTACTTTAGATCTGAATTCGTTAATTCAAACTGATCCCGGAGCAATTTACCGGGTTGATATCGGATTCCGTAAAGCCCACGCATTGTTTCCTTGCGATAATATAGATGAAGAATCCGATAATCTCACCAGTACAGTTTCTTCAAAAGAGGAAAAAGCATATTGGGATAGTTTTGACAGCTATTACTATAACTACATTTGGGATGATTGGGACAAGCGAGACGACCCATGTAGTGACGCTTATTACGGATTTAGGCGAGCCGTTTCACGAAATGTATTTGCATCGAATATGGGAATTTTGGCAAAAGAGGGAAATGACGGCTCGTTGCTGGTAGTTGTTACTGATTTGATTACTGCTGAACCCTTGAAAGATATTCATGTTGACATTCACAACTATCAGCAACAGTTTATCAATAGTAAACAAACTGACAAACAAGGAGTTGTGATTTTTGATGAGATTCCTGAAGATGAGTCAGTCAGTTTTATTGTTGTAGCAAACGGGGCGGATAAAGCATATCTTAAAGTCAATCAAGGCAACACGCTTTCTATTAGCGACTTTGACGTGTCGGGTGTAGATGTTTCTGACGGTCTGAAAGGCTTTATGTATGGTGAACGCGGTGTATGGCGTCCAGGAGATTCAATTTTTATTGGTTTCATTCTTGAAGATATTGAAAATCAGCTTCCGCCGGGACATCCGGTGATTTTTGAGTTATATAATTCACGTTCACAACGAATTGACAGGCAAGTACAAAATCTGAACGAGTGGCATTTTCATAGTTTTGTTACAAAAACAGACGATGATGCCCCTACCGGAAATTATTCTGCACGGATTAGTATTGGTGGCAAAACATTTTACAAAAATCTTTCGATAGAAACTATCAAGCCAAATCGTTTAAAAATTGATTTGCAACTGCAAAACAATGCACTTTTCACCAGGAAGATTAATCCTGCGAATATATGGGTAAATTGGTTGCATGGCGCACCGGCAAAGGAATTGAAAACAACGGTTACATTGTCGCTATTTCCAATGAAAACTGAATTTGAAACCTTTAAGTCTTACCATTTTGATGATATTACAAGTGCTTTTGATTTTAATACAATAACGATTGTTGATGCCAAAACAAATAATGAAGGGCACATTCAATCTGACCTCAAATTGGATATTGGAAATTCAGCCCCGGGAAAACTGATGGCAAAGTTAACGACAAAAGCCTTTGAAAAAGGAGGAAATTTCAGCATAAGTGAAAAACAAGTGCCATTTCATCCCTTTACCTCCTATGTTGGTATGAAACTTCCTGAGTCCAACAGATCCTATGGTAATTATTTGCCAACAGGGAAAAATCATGCGATTGAAATTGCCTGCGTATCTCCGGAAGGGAAACAAATTCAGGCAACACACGATTTGCAGGTCGAATTAATTAAAGTGGATTGGAGTTGGTGGTATTATTCTTATGACTATTCATCAAATTATGCATCATCTGAATATTATAATGTCATTAAAAAAGACAAAATCCAGACAGTTAATGGCAAAGCCAAATGGGCATTTAAAGTGAATCGGGACAATTGGGGTTATTACATCCTGAAAGTAACAGATTTAAACAGTGGGCATGCAACTGCTCAGCGAGTTTATGCTGACTGGCCTGAATATGCCGGTGTTGGCCGTAATCAATCTAAATCTGCCAGTATTCTGCAATTTAAAGCCGATAAAGAACGCTATGATATTAACGAGCAGGTAAAGCTGACTTTGCCCGGCTCAGAAGGTGGACGCGCATTTATTAGCATCGAAAATGGAAGTCGTGTCTTGGATTATTTTTGGTTAGAAACTGAAGCTGGCGATACAGATTTTACGTTTAACCTGACTGAAGATATGGCGCCCAATGTTTATGTGCATGTGAGTTTAATTCAGCCGCACGAGCAAACAGTAAATGACAGACCAATTCGAATGTATGGCGTTATTCCGATTGAAGTTGTTAATAAGGCAACAAAGCTGCAGCCTCAAATTGTAATGGACGATGAATTACTTGCTGAATCGGAAGTGAGGATAGAAATTAAAGAAGCCAATAAGCAGGAAATGACCTATACTATCGCGATTGTGGATGAAGGATTGTTGGATTTGACAAATTTCGCAACACCGAATCCATGGGATTATTTTTATGCGAGGGAAGCGCTTGGTGTTCGTAGCTGGGACATGTTCGACTGGGTAATTGGCGCACATGGAAAAAAACTGGAGCGTTTGTTGAGTATTGGTGGCGGTGGCAGTTTGAATAAAGAAGGTGCTAAAAATGCAAATCGCTTCACTCCTATGGTTCGTTATCTTGGTCCGTATCATATTAAAGGCGGAAAAAAAGCTGTACATAAAATCCGATTGCCGAAATACATCGGTTCGGTTCGAATTATGGTTATAGCCGGAAATCGTGAAGGGGCATACGGATCGGCAGAAAAAACCTGCCCGGTAACAAAACCACTCATGGTACTTGGAACGTTACCACGTGTTTTGGGAACGGAAGAAGACGTTATGTTGCCGGTTTCGGTTTTCGCGATGAAAGATCATGTCAGAAATGTTAATGTCGAAGTTCGTGCCAATGAATTGTTTGAAATTGTCGGCGACAAAAAACAAAGCGTACAATTTACCCGCAATGGGGATAAAACAATTAATTTTAGAGTAAAAACCAAGGAGGATTCTGGAGTTGGAAAAGTTGAAATAATTTCAACTTCGGGCAATGAGAAATCAAGCTTCAGCATTGAGATTGATATTCGAAATCCGAATCCGGTGATGGTGGAAACGCAAGGGAAAAGTATGGATGCTGGAACTGTTAGCACCTATAATTTTGATGCATTCGGTATTCAGGGAAGTAATAGCTGCAAGCTTGAAGTGTATTCCATTCCGCCGATTAATTTGCATAAACGCATAAAATATCTTGAGCGCTATCCGCATTCATGCCTTGAGCAAATGGTTTCTTCGGCGTTCCCGCTTTTATATCTGAATAATTTAATGGCACTCACGCCTACACAACAAGCTGAATATGAGGTGCGCATCAATTTTTCACTCAAACAACTTCGAAAATACCAAATGAGTAATGGCGGATTTAGTTATTGGCCAGGAGGTTCAAATGTAAGCTTGTGGAGTACAAATTATGCCGGACATTTTATGCTCGAAGCAAAACAACAGGGATATGAAATTCCTGAAGTGGTTTTAAGCAATTGGCTGAAATATCAGAAAAATAAAGCCATGAAATGGACTGACGACGGAACACGAGCACAATTTGTACAGGCTTATCGTTTATACACGCTTGCTTTAGATGGCAAACCGGTGCTCAGTGCAATGAACCGATTATTGCAAACTGAAAATCTGAGTGATGACGCAGCATGGAGATTGGCTGCAGCTTACAAACTGAGTGGAAAACATCGGGTTGCTGAACAACTGATTAACGGACTGCCTGTGAATGTGAATCCATACAATGAGTTAAGTTACACATACGGTTCAGCATTAAGAGATGAAGCCATGATTTTGGAAACTTTTGTGTTACTCGACCACAAGACAGAAGCATTTGAGGTTTTAAGAAGCATGTCGAAAACGATCGGTTCTGATCAATGGCTGAGTACTCAAACAACGGCTTATGCCCTATTAGCAACAGGAATGTATTATGACCAATACGGTGTAAGCTCTGAAATCAAAATAAATTACCAGCTTAATGAAAACGCAAAGCAAAACTTAAATACAAGCAATGCGGTTTTGACAATTCCTTTAGATGATATTAAAATATCAAACAATGTGGTTAAACTCGAAAACTTGACAGAGGCTATGATTTACACACGTATTGTGCAGGAAGGGATTCCCAAAGCTGGCAGTGAAAACGCTTCACATAACAAACTTGCCATGACAATGCGCTTTTTTGATTTAGATGGTAACACCATTCAGGCAAACCGAATTGAGCAGGGCACTGATTTTGTGTGTGTGGTGAAGGTTTCACACCAAAGTTTTGAGAATTATTTTGATGAACTTGCGTTAACGCAGATATTCCCAAGCGGTTGGGAAATTATCAATTCCAGAATGTTCTCAACTGAATTTGGTGACAATTCGCCGTCAGATTATCAGGATATTCGCGATGATCGGATATATACCTATTTTGGCTTGTCAAAAGGCAAAACATATACTTATCGGGTGATGCTGAACGCTTCCTATGCCGGGAAATTTTATTTACCTGCTTTCAATGTAGAAGCAATGTATGACAAATCAATTCATGCAAGGAATAAAGGAAAATGGGTGGAAGTTGTGCTGCCACAAGCGAATTAATCTCGCTAAATTTTATTGTTTGTGAAAAGAATTATTAGCCTGCATTATTCATGGAATTCCCTTTGTGCAGATTTGAATCATCTAAACC
>CAYOUD010000126.1:0-8330 GCA_964407055.1 uncultured Bacteroidales bacterium
ATTAGTTCAAATTAGTATAGAATGAATTGTATCGGCAATTTTGATTCACAATCGGCATTATTTACTCCCGAAAAAATGGGGGACGAGGTGGAAGATATAAGTGTTGATACGGACGAAATTAAATCTACGTTTAATTCAAGTATGTCAATTAAAGCACCTGAAAGTGGTTATTTGCGATACATTTCAAGTGAAAGCCTTATGGGTATCATTTCCCGAAACGAAGCAATGTGTGAGTTGTTTTATCGTCCCGGAAATTATATGGTTAGAAATGCAGAAATTGGCTTGCTGTATTTTAATGAAGAAATCGCCCCTGAAGATTTGGAGCGGATTCCTGCTCAATTTGTAGTCGGACAAACTAAGACCTCTCAGCAAGATCTTGAGTTTTCCATTCATCAGATGGTTGAAATTGCGCTGCGTGCCCTTTCGCCCGGAGTAAATGACCCATATACGGCGATTGCCTGTATTGATAATCTGACTGCCACGATGTCTTATTTGGCTCAAGTTAAATTTCCTTCAAAATATCGTTTTGACGAGGATAGGAGCTTGCGAATAATTGCTCATAATTTAGATTTTGAAGGCGTATTGAATGCTGCGTTTAATCAGATTCGTCAATTTTCTGGTGGTAGCACTGCTGTTATCATAAAATTGATGGAAGCTTTAATTACAATAAAAGCCTTTGCCAAGAAAGCATCTTACCGACAGGTTGTAATTAAACATGCTGAAATGGTTCTCCGGGTTGGAAAGGAGACAATTACTGAAAAAAATGATATTGCAGATTTAATTGAGCGGTCAAAAAAAATATTGCCACATCATGCGTGATATTTGTTTTTGTCTTAGCGCATAATAAAAAAATGCAGCCTGTTTTGGGCTGCATTTTTTTGCTTGTGATTATTTTCTTTATTCCATTTCTGCAAAATATTTGTAGAAGTAAGGAATGGTTTCAATTCCTTTAAAGAAGTTGAATAATGGATAATTCTCATTTGGTGAGTGAATTGCATCTGACTCTAAGCCAAATCCCATCAGTACAGATTTTAATCCCAATACTTGCTCGAAGGTTGAGATAATCGGAATACTTCCACCAGAGCGAACTGGTACCGGAACTTTGCCGAATGTATGAGTGAATGCTTTTTCTGCTGCTTTGTATGCCGGGAAATCAATCGGGCAAACATAACCATATCCACCGTGTAGATATTTAACATTAACTTTCACATAGTCAGGAGCGATGCTTTCCAAATGATCTTTAAATAGTTTTTCGATTTTTTTATGGTCTTGATTTGGTACCAGACGGCTTGAGATTTTTGCATAAGCTGCAGAAGGCAAAACAGTTTTTGCACCTTCACCGGTGTAACCTCCCCAAATTCCGCATACATCTATAGTTGGACGAATTCCGGTGTGTTCGGTTGGTGTGAATCCTTTTTCACCACGCAATGCTTTAACATCAATGGCTTTTTTATATGCTTCAACATTAAATGGAGCCTCAGCTAATTTTGCACGTTCTTTATCGCTAACTTCAATCACGTCATCATAAAATCCGGGGATCGTAACACGGTTGTTTTCATCCATTAGGCCGGCTATCATTTCTGCGAGCGTATTAATAGGATTGGCAACTGCACCACCGAATAATCCTGAGTGCAGGTCGCGGTTTGGTCCGGTAACTTCAACTTCCCAATACGCCAGTCCGCGTAATCCTGTTGTAATTGACGGGATATCTGGAGCAATCATTCCGGTATCGGAAACCAGAATAACATCAGCATCCAGCATGTCTTTGTGTTCTTCGCACCATTTGCCGAGATTAGGTGAACCAATTTCTTCTTCTCCTTCAATCATGAATTTCACATTGCAGGGCAAGCTGTCAGTTTTTACCATAAATTCAAAGGCTTTTGCATGCATAAATGCCTGACCTTTGTCATCGTCAGCACCACGAGCCCAGATTTTACCGTCTTTTATTACTGGTTCGAAAGGTTCGGTATTCCATTTTTCAATCGGATCAACCGGCATGACATCGTAGTGTCCGTAAACCAAAACCGTAGGTTTTTTAGGATCAATGATTTTTTCGCCATAAACTACCGGGTTACCATCGCTTGGGATAACCTCTACTTTGTCTGCACCTGCTTCTAAAATGAGCTTTTTCCATTGTTCTGCACAACGCTGCATGTCGTCTTTATGTGCAGATAATGAGCTGATGGAAGGAATCCGAATCAGTGTGAATAACTCTTCAAGAAATCTGTCTTTGTTTTCTTCAATGTACTTTTTTACGTGTTCCATAGTGTTATATATTTTAATAAACTTCTCTGTATGCTCCTGAAAAATATATATGCAACCGGATTCCTATGGCTTGATAGTCCTTGTTAAAGCTTCCATAAAGTGATGTTCCGATTCCAATATCATAAAAAAACTTGTATGTTAGCTGTAATTCGGGGACAGCTCCCAGCGCCATGTATCCATCGCCTTGCTTTGAATTTTTAGCGTTTTCAATCATCCCAAAGGCAAAGGATGGTCCAATAAAAAAGGCTAAGTTAAAATGTCGTAATTCATATCGGAATCCGGCAGCAGCGATGATATCATTGTGATATGAAATGTTTCCGGGTCGATTGTTAAGAAAAAAAGTTTCATCCGAATAATGATATCCAAATTTGAAATAGATTGGTTTGTAGCGTATATGATAGGCTATCGCCATGCTTAGCTCTTGTTGTTCAAGGATGTATCTGTTTGCCACGCCAAAATCAACGGTGAGCCAATTACTCCCGGTTTGGTAAATTTTATCTCCGATTTTCATTTCCGGAAAACGACGATCCCACTTGTCTTTTGGAGTGGTAGAACGAGGATTTATACTTTGCCCCACGAGTTGTGTTCCGCCCGTAAAGACTAAGAAAATAAGGATATGTAATAATCGCAGTTTCATGCAGTAAATTAAATTAGGATAAATATAATTCTATTTAACGAATTGCACAAAAATTTGGTGTTAATCATTAACTAAATTTTTTGCAGCAATTTCTAATTGAGCGTACCAGTCTGAACCAAAGCGCCTGATTAACGCATCTTTTAAGAAACGATATAATGGCAAACCTGCTGCTTCCCCTTTGATTAATCCGACCTCACAAATGTCCCACTCATCGTAATTCACGGCCGTAAATATCGGATATTCCTTAACACGAATCGGATACAGATGACAAGAAACAGGTTTTCTGAAAGAAATTTCTCCGGCTTCCCAAAGTTTTTCAATGGTGCAAACGGTAAATCCGTTTTCTTGTATCGCAAAAACACACTCTCCGGAATTTTCATGAATCATGGTAACCAGTTCATCCTCTTGGTCCACAAAACTGAGCCCTTTTGTTTCTCCTCGTTCAATAGATTCCGGTTTCATTAAGCCCTTGACTTTAGGAAAAACCTCGTGAATAATTTTGTTTTCCTCTTCAGTTACGGGAGCTCCCGAATCGCCTTCTACGCAACATGCTCCTTTGCATTTGCTGATGTCGCAGATGAATTTTTTCTCAAAGACATCCAAACTGACTAATGCATCTCCTATCGATATCATATTCGTTTTATGAAATAAGACTTGAACCCGTCATTTCTTCAGGAATTTCCAGATTCATTAATGACAAAATACTCGGGGCAACGTCAGCCAATCTGCCGTTTTTAGCTACTGAATATCGCTCTGTTACTACGATAAAGGGAACCGGATTCAGAGAATGTGCTGTGTTTGGGCTGCCATCCTGATTGACAGCATAGTCAGCATTTCCGTGGTCAGCAATGATAATGACATCGTAATTGTGCTGCTTAGCGGTTTCAACAACCCGTTTCAATTGAGCGTCAACGGTTTCAATGGCTTTCTGTATTGCTGAATAAATGCCTGTGTGACCAACCATATCGCCATTGGCAAAGTTGAGACAAACAAAGTCATGGGTTTCTGCTTCTAACTCTTTTGTTAGTTTGTCTGCCACTTCCGGAGCACTCATCTCTGGTTGTAAATCATATGTGGCAACTTTTGGTGACGGTACCATAATGCGTGATTCTCCATGAAATTGTTTTTCCTGACCTCCACTAAAGAAAAAAGTGACATGGGCATATTTTTCAGTTTCGGCTATTCGAAGTTGTTTTAGATTTTGCTTTGACAGATATTCTCCCAATGTATTTTTGACATTTTCTTTATCGTAAATAATATGGATATTTTTAAACTTTTCATCATATCTGGTCATTGTATAATAGTGTAGCGGGATTGTCTGCATATCATGCTCCGGAAAATTCTGCTGAGTCAGTGCCATTGTAATCTGGCGTAACCTGTCGGTGCGGAAATTAAATGCAATCACAACATCTCCTTCCTGAATTGAGCCAACTGGTTTGTCATTATTATCTGTCATGACAATGGGTTTGATAAACTCATCGGTAACGCCATGGTTGTATGATTCCTGAAGGCTTTGCAAGATATCTTTACTTGGCCTCCCTTTTCCGTGCACCATTAAATCATATCCAATTTTTATGCGTTCCCAGCGTTTGTCCCTGTCCATGGTGTAATAACGGCCAACCAAACTTGCCAGTTTAGCCGGTGTATTTTCAATGTTTTTTAGTAGATTTTTGAGATATCCTTTTCCGGATTGAGGGTCTGTATCTCGACCGTCCGTTAAGGCATGAATAAATACTTTGTCAAGATTAAATTTTTCGGCCATTTGAGAAAGTGCAACTAAATGCGAATCCATGGAATGTACGCCTCCCGGGGATACCAGACCGAGAAAATGAATTGCTTTGTTGTTGGTTTTGGCAGTATTCATTGCCTGTACGAGACTCTTATTTTCAAAGAAACTTCCATCCTGTATGGCTAAATTGATTTTTACAAGATCTTGATAGACAATGCGTCCGGCTCCGATGTTCAGATGACCGACTTCTGAATTTCCCATTTGACCTTCCGGTAATCCTACATTTTCGCCACTGGCAATAAGTTGGGAGTTGGGATAGTTTTTCATTAGGGTGTCAAAATACGGGGTTGAGGTGTTTGAGATGACATCTGATTTTTCATGATTTCCAAGTCCCCATCCGTCTAGGATAATGAGCATTGCTTTATGTGATATGTTTTTCATTTCGGTATTTATTAAAGGAACAAATTTAGTTTTTTGTTGTTCAGGGACAAAGTTTTAGCGATATTAAAAATCCTGCACAATTTTTGTACATTCACAAAATGAAAATAATTATGCTGACTATGAAAAAACTTATTACCGTTTTGTGCTTTGTTTTTATGGTTCTAGTGCTTCATGCACAATTGCTTAACGAAAATACTAATCTTTATCATGCCAATGTTTCTTATTTGGTTTCGGATGCCGAAACGGGGGAGGAAGTATTGGCGTATCGGGCGAATCAAAGCATGATACCAGCTTCGGTGCTTAAAATTGCACCCACGGCATCTGCTTTGCTAAAATTTGGTGAAAATGCAGTGTTTGAAACTAAATTGCTGTATTCAGGAGCCATTGTTGACGGTATATTAAAGGGCAATATTTATATACTCGGCGGAGGTGATCCCGCGCTCGGCTCATTAAAATATCAGGACCATTATTATCAGCCAGTTTCTTTTCTTCAGGAATGGGTTATTCAGGCTAAAAATGCAGGAATCAAACGGATTCAGGGTGATGTTATTGCAATTGAAGCTCAGTCTTTGATGGAGAAAGTGCCAAGAACCTGGTTGTGGGAAGATATTTCAAATCACTTTGGGGCATCACCGGGAATGTTGAATGTATATGATGATTTTTATCAGTTACGTTTTAACACCATGGGTTCGGTCGGAGATATTGCCAAAATAGCAAGTGTTGTGCCTGATGATATCGGGTTGGAGTTTGAAAGTCAGGTAAAGATAGCCGATGGAGGTGGTGACCAAGCGTATGTTTTTGGCGGTCCTGACTCTGAAAAGCGGATAATTCTTGGAACTTTACCGAAAGGCTACAAGGCTTTTGTGGTGAAAGCTGCAATTCCTGATCCGGCAAATTTGTTAGCACAACACTTTTATCAACACCTCATTGCTGCGGGCATCCCTGTTAGTGGCTCATTCCATACAGAATCGATTTTGCCTCAAGAAACCAGTTTTTTACATAAAACCGCATCGCCCAAACTGGAGCGATTGATTCATATAACGAATCATCGCAGCATCAATTTGTATGCTAATATGATAGGGTCGCTTTTTGCACTGGATTCAAATCTTGAAACGGCTGGGGAGGAAATTATCCGTTTCTGGGAAGGTAAAGGGATGAACACCGATGGATTGCTGCTTGAAGATATGTGTGGCTTGTCGCCATTTAATCAAATCAGTGCAGAGCAAATTGGTTTTATGCTTAAAACGATGCATGATAGTGAAATGAGTGAGACATTTAAAAATTCATTGCCTGTGAGTGGAAAGTCAGGAACGCTTCGTTATTTTGGTCATAATAAGGCGTTTAACGGGAAGTTTTACGGAAAATCTGGTTCGATAAAGCGAGTTTATGCTTATGCAGGTTATTTAACAACAAAATCGGGGAAAACCGTCATTATAGCAGGTTTTGTGAATCAATTTTCTTGCACCTCAAAAGAAGCTAAAAATGCCCTCGCTGATTTTTTTGATACGGTTTATCATGATTATTGATGAGGCTTTTTTTGTTGTGTCACCCCTTCGGGGTTTAGATTATTATCTTTGTTCTTTTAGTTTACAATTATATCACCCCTTCGGGGTTAAAGATAATTTGTGCTACTTTCTCAGTTACAGTTATATTAATCGAAAATGTAGGGGTTTAGATGCTCATCTTTGTTTTATTTATAATTATTTCATTCCTGATTAAACCCTGAAAGGGTGATACAGAACTAATCATACCAATCAAATAAATAGTTTTCATTATAATCGATTTTAAAATCATCCAAGAATTTAATGTATTCTTCTTTAAATGTTTTTTTTCTGTGATGTTCTTCTTGATTGAGGATGTAGTTATAAACGTTCTCAATATGAGATTGTGAGTACGAAAATGCGCCAAAACCTTCTTGCCAATTGAATTTTTCTTTTACCCATTTTTGTTTGTTAATGTAATTGCTTGAGTTATTTTTCATGTCTCTTGCTAAATCAGAAATCGCCATTGAAGGTTTTAAACCAACAAATGCATGAATGTGATCAGCTGTCCCATTTACAATAATTGATTTGTGCCCTTTGTTGGTAATAATTCCAGAAATGTATTTGTGCAGGTCAGTTCTCCATGGTTTTGCAATTAGGTTTTCTCTACCACGCACAGCAAAAACGATATGTATGTATAATTGTGAATAGGTTCCTGGCATAAGCTTTAGTTTTTATAGTGATAGTTTGTTATTTATGTCATCCGCCAACCGGCGGATTTTATTTGCTGTCGCTATGTCTTAAGTTATAATTATGCCACCCACTTCGAGAACCTCAGAGCACCGCCTTCGGGGTTTTTTGTGTTTAACAATTATGCTTAGTACTTTACAAATTTACCAAAAAAAGTCTTATCCTCAGTTTTTAGTTGTATCAAATAATTTCCGGGTGTAAAATTACTTACGCAAATGCCGGAACTTAATGCGTCTTTTGTTATGCGATTTTGATAAACAATTTGCCCAGATTGGTTGACAATGGAAAGTTCACCATCTGTGTGTAAATTTTCATGTGTTTCGATAAACAAATAATCACTCACAGGGTTGGGGTACACCTCCAACGCATAACGTGTAATGGGCTTGGCTTGTGGCTCGCTCACCGAAACAAAATGGTCGTTGCCAAGGCTGTCGGTTTTAATGAGGAAAATGCCTTGATTTGTATCCCATCCTGAGGTTGAATCATTCCATGCCCAGTAATCAGTATTGCCACTAACAGCAAGGCCTCCATCCTGTGTTTGTATAATGGAATTAGGCTCATATAAAATATTGCCATCTGGATAACTGCTAAATGCCTTTGTCCATAATGTGTCTCCATTACTATTCATGCGGAATATTTTAAAATCTCTACATGGGCATTCCGTAGAACGTACTCTTGCAACTGCTGCTAATCCTCCATCGTTTGTTTCTGTAATTGATGTAAATTGACAATAAATTGTATCCCTCCAATCAGAATTGTTTACAGTATATTCTCTATACTTTTTATTCCACACGGTACTGCCATCCGGGTTTAGTTTAAGCAGCCAACCATCGTATGGGTAAAGCCCTCCGTAGGTTTCACCATAAGTGAATGCTCCGCATACCAGAATGCAGGAATCTTTGGTTTCAATAATGTCTGTGAAACGTGGGTTGCTGTATGTGTTGCTGCCGTATGCATGCACCCACTCTTCACTGCCAAGGCTGTCGGTTTTGAGGATGATTGGCTTGGCATTATTGCTAAAATCATG
>CAYOUD010000127.1:0-8291 GCA_964407055.1 uncultured Bacteroidales bacterium
AAGGGAATTCCATGAATAATGCAGGTAAAACCCTTGAAATATAAAAATATGACTGTGGGTTTAGATGATTTAAATCTGCACAAAGGGAATTCCATGAATAATGCAGGTTAGCTTTATAATGTGATATTATTATTTGGAATTTTTGCTACAAATCATGCGCAAGACGAATACCCCTGGCATTACTCCCGTAATTTCTGTAACCTTCAATACGATTTGTATTTCGACAATTGTACGGTTCATTAAACCAAGAGCCGCCCCGTAAAACATGATAATCACCCATTGCAGGATTTACCGGATTATTGGGGATAGAAAAGTTGTAATAATCAGCATAATATTTATCCTGACAAGGCTCCCAAACATTTCCTGTCATATCATAAATTCCCAGTGCGTTTGGTTTTTTTAAACCAATGGGCTGTGTCTTCCCACTACTATTATCAGCATACCAGCCCACCTCATCAATTTGGTTACTCCCACTGTACTGGTAATCTACACGCTCATCCAAACTCGGCATGTATTGTCCACCGCGAGCAGCATACTCCCACTCAGCTTCGGTAGGCAAACGATATGATTTACCGGTAACCTGATTCAAGGCTTCAATAAATTCCTCAACACGAAACATAATATTCTCTGCAGGACAATCATCACATCCTTTATTATACGATGGATTATCGCCTATAATTGCTTCCCATTGCGCTTGTGTTACTTCATATTGACAAAGATAAAAATCATTTAGACGGACTTTGTGAACCGGGTTTTCATCATCATGTGCATCCGATTCATCAGAGCCCATATAATAAACTCCTCCTTTAATTGCAATCATTTCAAATTCCACACCAAGCACACGCTCCGTATAATTTTCACCAACAAATTGAGTTTTATTTTCAACTGCAGGATTCATTGCAGCATAATCGATTATCTCTTTACCTCCTTTACAAGAAAACAAGGTAAAAAGCGCAAGCAAAATGACCGATGAAGTTACGGATTTAATCATAATTCAGATTTTTCAGCAACGAAAGATAATACTTTTTTGTCAAAGGTGAAAAATCACGATTAAAAGTTATCCTAAAATTGTCATTATAAATTACTATTGTCCGATAAAATTATTGAGATTCCTCGCCGCCAGCAAGCGGTTCGGGATGATCAGCTTTTCGGAAAGTAATAAGCGTAAATTTAAAGACATATCTTGGTTTATCGAATTATGAACAGATTTTCGGAATCTCGTCATCCATTAATCCACGTGAAATCAAAATAATATCATTTAAAAACGAATAGCAACACCAAACTGGTGAACAAAATTACTGCGAAATAGCATCCCGTATTTTACGGTATAATTACGACCAAGATTTAACATAAAACCGGCTTCGTAAAAATATCCGTCATCTGAAATTGTATCATTACGAACCCATTCATCGACACCGAGGGGGGGGGTACTGTATAACTCATAACAAGGATAGTAACCAAAGCCAAGTCCACCATAAGCCCATAAAGGATAAAACAACGGATAGGTAACTCCAATCGAAAAAGCTACATTCCCATCATTTGTTCTGTTCTGATACTGCGCACCGTAATACAAATTCTCATACTCCGATTTAGTATGTAACACTTGAGGACCGATAAGCATCCAATGGACATTAAATTTTAATGCATAATAAGTGCCCATGCCATTTTGTTTCAATGTTCCCATAGAAAATCCGATTTCAGATTCCGTATCAAAATTATACATCAAAAATATATTATCACAGCGAGATAATTTTTTGTTTATCTTATTCAGATTCTTCATAACATTTTTACTACGCTCCGTATCCGGATAGGCATTCAAATATTTATTATAATAATGTTGTGCCGAGGCATAATCTTTTTCGTCATAATCCTTATCTCCAAGCACATAATAAGAATTTTCAAGCACCTCATGCACAGATTTTACATGCTTTCCATTAGGAAATGAATCAAGATAAATTTCATAATCTGCAAGTAAAATTGAATTATCAGCTTTTTGATACATGGTATCATCCAATTCACTCATAAGTCGATTGATTTCAAGCTCTGCATCCGTTTTGTATCGTCCGTTTGGATAGGCCTCCAAATAACTACGATACATTTTGATATTATCTGCACGTTCAGCTTTTTCCCAAAAGATCTTTTCTCGTTTATCGGCTTCCGTTCGAACATCGGCAAAAAATCTATTTTCACCTGCCATATCAACTTGTATCGTACCGCGCTTTTCTATATCTCCATTCCTGATAAGCAACGGATAAGAACCAAATCCAAGCTCAACATGCAACGGCGTTTTCCCATAAAAGCTATCGTTGATAAATACCTTGGCTCCCTTGGGTGCAGATTCAATGACAACCTGAGTTGCACTACGAAGTACTGTATCTATTACAATGGTTTTATTCTGTAAAACTTCAAAAACCTGCTGATGCGTTGCAAATCCCTCGTAAATTAATTGCAATTTGTGTTCCCCGCAAATCATATCTGAAATTGTATTAGGAGTTGTGCCATAAGCATTCCCGTCAACAAAAATCTCAGCATCAATCGGCTTACTGATAATATCCACATTGCCGGTTTGAGCTGTTAAACTTAAATCCAAGGATATGGATTTTCCGGATTGAACATCCAACTGTTTATTTTGTGTATTATAATTTGCTTTTTGGACAGTGACTTCATACACTCCTTCAAGTAGGCGACCATTCCATTGTCCAACTCCCCGTTTTTCACCACTAATAAAAATTTCCGTTCCCTCAGTTGTTTTAATGCTGACATCCGCAAATGCAGGTTTCAGAGTAAAAACAACTTCAGATTGAGATTCGTCCTCAACTAAAATTGATTTATTTTGATTTTGATACCATTTTGATTTAATTCCAATTTGTTGTTTTCCACTATCAATCTGCTTAAGTAAAACCGGAGTAGTTTTCCCTGTAGCTTTCCCATTGACAAACACTTCCATTCCGTTTTCCGGTTCTGAATTAACATACACATCGCCGAATATCGGTTTGAGAACATATTCTATTTGCTTTTTCTCATCAGCAATTTCAAGCTTCCCGATAACGGGATGATATCGCGGATATTCAATGCGAAAATCATAAATACCTTCTTTGTATTTTCGGTTGAGCGGAGTTTCACCGATTTCTTTTCCATCGAGATAAAATGTTGCACCGGCCGGTTCAGTTTGCACAACAATCCATTGTGCAGCAATTTCTAAATCTTCAACTATGGTAGTAACTTTCCCAGACACCAGCACCATTTCATAAACTGAGGCTTCCTTAATACTTTCGGGATATAAATAATTTCTTAATACACCCAAATCTGCATGTTTTATGGTGATTTTTTTTGCAGCTCGTGGAACATAAACCCATATTTCCCCAGTTCTCTGTTCTGTTTTTACAATACCCAACATGCCACCTTCAAACTCAAAGCCCCGCTCGATGGTCACAATTTTAATTAGGGCAGCTTTTTCACCGTTCTGGTCAATTACCGGATGATTAATTCGGGCATCCATATCTTTTGGCAAACTACGGAACAATTTCACATCGAAATTTTGCGCTGAAAGGTTCAGCGAAAAAAGAAGCGATATGAAAACAAGTAGCCGATACATAGAATGATTTTGTTGTAAAAGTAACATGGTTTTGTCAAATCCCAAAACAGTAATAAGAAGTTCAAATTTTATGCCAATCATTCTCGTAAAAAACTGTTGCTTAACCCTGAAAATTCATGCCATTCCCTTTGTGCAGATTTGAATCATCTAAACCCGCAGTCATATTTTTATATTCCAAGGGTTTAGATGGTTTGAAGATGTGCAAAGATAATAGCAAGCATTAACCAACAGTAGTTTTCTTGCAGACACTAAGTAAATTTCGAAGGCACCGACAATAAAAACACTAATTAAAAAAATAATACGCTCCTAATAAAAACCGTGTATTCGAAACACTTTCAAGGTTTTGAGGAATACCATTTTCATTCGGACTTCCAAAAGCTGCGCCAGTGTGCTCCAGCTCAAAAGCCAATTTAAAATTCTTCGCTTGCCAACAAACGCGGGGAGCAATCCGATAAATTCTGCCGATATTATTTCCCAGTCCCCAGATATTCCCGACAATGGGCGCTTCTGCTCCCAGATTTTGAACATTACCTGCAAACACACCAATATTCCAGGCGCCAAGTTGTTGACTCATATCCATCCATACCGAATACGAACTTAAGCAGGTATAATCATAAAAGGCACGCACGCTATCCTTAATATGACTCACGGCAAAACCTCCCAGACTCATCACATCTGTCGCATTGCTTCCGTAAACAACACCACCTTTAAGATTCCATCCCGAAAAACCGAAATTCACATAAGCCGTTGCCGAAATCCCGGGTACTTTTCCATCAGTTGCATAACCAGTTGGCGTTACTGTAAATGGTACAATTTGCTTATATCCGGCTCCTATTCCTGCTTTGAAAAACAATTCATCTGCACTGTAATCATAGGTAATTTTCCCGTGAAACTCTGGGAATCCGGAGTTCTTTAAAAATTCAGAACTTGGAATACTACGCATTGGGTTTACAGGATTTGGACCAAAACTTGGATAATCCCGCTGAGATTGTATCACACCTATCAGAGCAAAATTGCCTAAATGCTGTGTTACCCGTACCTGCGGATTTCTTGAAAATGGGAGAACTGGAGTTCCGGTTGTAAAGGAAATAGTATTTGGAAACGCACCCAAATTAAACACCGGGCTCCAATACTGACCAATCAATAAGTTGGTGCTTTTCCATTTCATCTGAAAATAAGCATGGCGCAATCGCACCAAATTTATATTTTCATTCATTTGTCCAAAAAAATCACCTTCAATTTTAGCCATAGTTTTTGCGTTCAACACATGTGGCCCCATCACTTTAATCCCGAAATTCGATTGTACTGCCAACATATTAAAACTGCCGTGTGCAGGTTTGTCCACCCCATCAGCATCATAATCTGGAGCAGCCGGCCAAAGTAAAAAATGCCCTTCCCTTCCGTTCACCGTCTCGCGTGTATCATAAAAGGCATCGAGCTTCACATATCCGTAAACATTCACCGCCAGACTATCTTTCCATGAATCTACATACGCAGAAACTACCAATGCCTGCACTAAAAATATCACAAATACAAAAATCTTAAATCCTTTCATATACTTATTTTACAACATTTTTCCATCCGTATGCTCGCATCGCATAAAACAATGCAATTGCCGAGGCCACAAAAATAGTTGCCTCAATAATCGCTTTCACATAATTTGCAAAAATAAAATCCCCGATGGCAAACATAAAACTCAGCACCATCATACATCCCAGAATCCAACTTACAAACAAATACACATATCCGGTATCCCCTGTCACATCGGGCATATTTTTAGAAATCCGTTTCCAACCTCTGCCTCCGGGATGAACTTTCTCATAGAATCGTCGTAATTGTTGGGTTTCTGTCGGTTTGGTAATAAATGTAACGACAAGCCATACAATCGTTGAAAATGCAACAATAATAATTAGCGCCCAACCAAAATCTTCATTATAAACATCCATTCCAAAACCCATAACCAGCACAGGCAATACAAGATAAGGAGCAAGCATGGCAGCAATTTCTGTCCACGCATTGATTCTCCACCAAAACCAGCGTAGAATCAGAACCAGCCCTATTCCACCGGAACAGGTCAAAATAAATTTCCATGCATCACTGATTTGATCAAAGAAGCCTGAAACAACAAAACTAAAAATCAGCAATATTATGGTTGTAATTCGTGAAATTTTTACGTAATAACGTTCGCTGGCGCCGCGTTTAATAAACGGTTGAAATAAATCGTTTACAATATAAGAGGTTCCCCACACCGTCTGCGATGCAACCGTTGACATAAAGGCAGCCAAAAATGCAGCCATCAGCAAACCCAGCAAGCCGCTCGGCAAATAATCTTTCATTACCATAATAAAGGTTGCTCCTTTGTCCGGAGCATCAGGATAAAGCACCAGTGCAACCAGCGCAACAATAATCCACGGCCAGGGACGAATTGCAAAATGTGCAATCTGATACCATAAGGTCGCAAGTAACGAATGTTTTTCATCTTTTGCCGACATCATACGCTGTGCAACATAACCACCGCCACCGGGTTCAGCACCGGGATACCAGCTTGCCCACCATTGGACACCAATATACGCCACAAAAGCTACCACACTCATTTGCAAAATCCCGTTTGCCGAAGCAGGCTCTCCTATCACTGGTGTAAAGCTAAAAACATGTTCCGGAAGCTGTGCTTTCAAGCCTTCAATTCCACCTATACCGGGTGCATTTATAGCGACAATAGCCAACACAATACATCCTGCCATTGCAATCACAAACTGAAATGTATCAGTTAGGGAAACGCCCCACAATCCGGACAAAGCCGAATACAGTGAAACAAACAAAAGCAATCCGCCAACAATCAGCATTTGCATGGGCATTTCATTTCCCAGCAACATAAAACTGCTTTGTCCGTTGATTGTGAACTCGGGAAACATTACCTGCAATATTTTCAGCATGGCCAGATTTACCCAAGCAATCACAATAACATTCATAAAAACCCCGATATACACGGCACGAAATCCGCGCAAGAATCTTGCAGCACGCCCTGAGTAACGAATGGCAACAAACTCGCAGTCTGTCATAATGCCTGCACGCCTCCATAATCGCGCAAAAAAGAACACGGTCAACATTCCGCCAAATAACATATTCCACCACAACCAGTTCCCGGCCACACCACTTTGCGAAACCAATTCAGTAACAGCCAAAGGCGTATCCGCAGCAAATGTGGTAGCCACCATACTTGTTCCGGCAATCCACCAGGGCAAATTTCGCCCAGACAGAAAAAAATCGTTCGTACTTCGTCCCGCACGTCGCGACATAATAATTCCAATACTGATGCTTATCACAAAATACAGCCCGATAATCATCCAATCCAATGATGAAATGCCCATCTCAATTATTTTTGGTTTTTAAAAGCTCAAAAATAAGCGGATATTTTGACTTTGCCGCATTTCTTGAGCATGAATTAAAATGCCACCACTCATAATCAATCGGTGAAAATCCGGCTTCACGCATCACATTTCTTAAAATCAAGCGATTTTCAGCCGCCTTTTTTGAAATTTTACCGACGCGCACCATTTCAACTTCGTTCACTGTATAAGCAGTATCGCTAAAATGGTCAAAGCCGGTTCCCATATCAAGATACTTTCCGTCAACTATTATCAATGTCAAATCAACCGCTGCCCCATAATTATGCAATGAACGCTTTTCAGGTGGAGAAACATACCAATGTCGGCGGCTCAATGGAATATCACACAAATTCCACATGCGTTGCTGCACAGAAACCGGACGAACAGCATCCCAAACAAGCAAACGCAATTCCGGATATTCTGTCTGTAATATATTTGATGCATTTGCCAGTTTATCAGCAACATCAGTTTGTAAATATGCCCGTTTCAAGTCTCCATACAAATTCGTTTTTACAAAATTATCTTCACTCGCATATTTCAGACTCACAACAATAGCACTATCAAGACTCTGAACATCAACTAATCCCAGCGACTCAAAATAAAAGGCTGTTTCAGATTTTTTTTGTTTCTCAGGCAGTGTCTCTTGCTTTTCCGGCACATCATCAAACGCATCAAATGCCACATCAATTCCCTGCTCCTCATTTGTATGATTACATGACAATAAGAAAACAAAGCATCCTAAAAAACAATATTTCAAATTTAAACCCAACATTTTTCGCAATGAAATTAGTGTTTTAATCTGACAATCCAAATCTTTTCATTTTGATTTATCATGCTGCCTGCCGGTGCAACCCGCAATTCCGACCCAACCAGCACCGGTCTGTGGCTTATAGCCTGCTACTGCTCTGCCAGTATTGCAATGCCAGCTGCTTGAGCTTCCTCCGGTCGCTAAGCCGCAGGCGCAATACTTGGGCATTGCAGCAGCCGGGCTGCCAGCCTCCGCCCTGGCAGAAAGCTCTGTGCCAAAACCAGAATAATTCAGTGGGCAAAAATAAAGTGCAATAATTCACCATCGAATTCACCTGCAACTATTCAAATTAATTCATGCCGGTAAGGTATAGGAGATATCAAATAGTAGAAACAACAACACTACCAATTACAAAAAAAACGACGCAATAAATTCCCATCAGAATCTCGCTAAGCGATGGAATGCGCGTTTGTAAGCGAAGTTCTGATTTGAAAATACGGTGTTGCGGTTCATTTTTGAATATCGAATATTGAACATTTGAATATCGAACGCCGAAGGAAAA
>CAYOUD010000128.1:0-8162 GCA_964407055.1 uncultured Bacteroidales bacterium
AGTTTCACTCGCTATGTCGTAATAAAAAAAGGCTCCTGAAAACGGAGCCTTTGTTTTGGGTGGAAGATGGGATTTGAACCCACGACCCCTGGAACCACAATCCAGTACTCTAACCTACTGAGCTACATCCACCATTTCAGAACTGCAAAGATAAATAATAAAAACAATAATTTGCAAGTTTTTATGTAAATAAAATCCGCACAAACGATTTGAATATTATCTTTGCACGAAAGAAAACCTGTGAAAATTAATACAAAAATAAATAACATCAGTGGCTTGCAGCTTTTTCAGCTGTTTCGTTTCGCGATATTATTCTTAATCAGTATTGTATTTTCAAAATCACAACTCAGTACCGGTGAAATTGGAATTTATGAAACCTTTTTGCTAATAGCCGGTGGAGTTAGTTTTTTCTGGATTAGCGGTTTAATTCAATCCTTAATGCCCTTATTTAAAACAAGTCAGGCTTATGGGAATTCTGAACTAAGTAAGAATCCGCTTCTGTTCAACAGTTTTCTTATTTTACTCTTGTTCAGCAGCCTTGCCGGGATATTTGTTTTCATCAGCAATGAAAGCATTGCAGGATTTATAGGACTACATACCGCCAAACTTCCCTATCTGAAAATCCTAGTAGCGTACATCATTTTATCGGGACCTAACAATCTGATTGAATACATTTTTTTACTAAAAAATCAGTCGAAAGCAATTGTACTATACGGGGGAATCAGTTTTAGCCTTCAATTGTTGTTTGTCACGGTTCCTATTTTGCTAGGGTATGATTTGGGATATGGACTTTATGGACTTGTTGCTGTGAATTTGCTGAAATTTCTCTTTTTAATTCAATTAATATTACGCCATAGTAAATTTCAAGTTTCCTTTTTATACATCCGTGAACATCTTGGCCTTGCAACACCGTTGATATTTAGCATTTTACTTTCTGGTTCAGCCAGTTATGTTGATGGATTTCTGGTATCAAACCGTTTTAGCGAAGCGACATTTGCGATTTTTAGGTATGGTGCCAGAGAACTCCCTTTTGTGGTTTTACTTGCCAATGCCTTTAGTAACGCTATGATTCCGGAATTTTCAGGAAAAATTAAAATAGAAACGAGTTTAGCCGTGCTTCGAAGACGCTCAAAAAAACTCATTAATTTATTATTTCCGGCCAGCATACTCTTGTTGCTGACATCTAAATTGTTATATCCAATAATCTTTAATCCGGATTTTAAAGAAAGTGCCGATGTGTTCAATATTTATTTGTTAATCATTGTCTCCCGGTTGATCTTTCCACAAACTATTCTTATCGGACAAAAGAAAACGCGTATTGTCATGTTTTCTTCCTTCCTGGAATTAACCGTAAACATCGGCTTGTCGTTGCTATTAATTGGAAAATGGGGGATTGAAGGGGTTGCGCTGGCTACGTTAATTGCATATCTCTTTCAAAAACTTTTGATGATCGGATATCTTTCAGGCAAAATGCATATTAAAATCAGCGATTATATTCCAGTAAAATCATGGCTGATTTGGTCAGTTGCAACAACTGTGGTTTATGGCTTTGTGCGATTTGTAATGTAGTATGTTCGACTTCCCTGACCTTTTGCTTAACCCTAATAAAACTAATGAACCATAATTTTCCCACTGGATGAAATCGCCTTAATACGATGTTTTTCAGCCAGATCTTTTTTCTGAAAATCATACAGAAAATCAATGGTATCTTTATAATGTTCTATAACTTTTCCGCGAACGATTTTCATCGTGCTGTTCATCATTTTGTTTTGATCGGTGAATCCTTCAGAAAGTATTGCTATAGCAGACGGCAACCATCGTTCCGGAAATTCACCTTCAAAATCTCCGCCTTTTTTAAACAGATTGATATCCTGCTGGACAAGCTCCAACGCTTTTTCTTGACCTTCTTTACTGGATAAATTGAGATTATGTGCTTTAAGTGCTGATTCTAGCGCATTGTAATCTGGGTAAACCAGCCCGACAGTGTATGGATTTTGATTGTTATGAAGTACAACCTGATCGATATACTTTGTTTTCTCACTCAAGGATTCTTCGATTGCTTCCGGACTGTATTTTTCACCATCACTGGCAATGAGAAGGCTTTTGAATCGACCCAAAACATAGAGAAAGCCATCTTTATCCATATAGCCCATGTCGCCGGTATGTAACCAGCCATCAATGACGGTTTTTTTCGTTGCTTTTTCGTTTTTCCAGTACCCGTACATCACATTTTCGCCTTTAACCACAATTTCTCCTTTTTCTCCAGTTGGCAGTGCATTTCCATCGTCATCAAAAATCTTGATTTCCATATTATCCACTAAAAAACCACTAGAGCCCAATTTGTGTTTATGTAAGGCATTGGAACTGATAATCGGTGTAGCCTCAGACAATCCGTAACCCTGCATCATAGGAATACCGATGGCATAAAAATAGCGCTGTAATTCAATATCCAACAAAGCACCTCCACCAATGAAGAATTTTAGGTTTCCGCCAAAAAATTGACGGATTTTCTTAAATAAAATAGCATCAAATAAAGCATGCATTGGTTTCCGTAAGATATTAAACCCTTTCCCTTTATTGTATCCTTCTTTATTGTATTTGTACGCATTTTTAAGGGCTGTCTGATACAATCTATACATGAATTTCCCTTTGGCTTTGATGCCTGTATCTATATTCTTTTTAAAGTTTTTTGCCAATGCCGGAACGCTCAATAACAAATGCGGCTTAATTTCTTGAATATTTTTAGGAATATTTTTTAGCGTTTGCAAAGGAGTATTACCGATTTCTACCATCGCAAGGGATGCCCCTTTTCCCATAAAACTGTAAATGCCTGCAACATGCGCAAAACAATGATCCAATGGTAAAATTAGTAGGGTTTTAAAATACGCTGGAATATCCATCAGACTGTATGCCTGCTCTACATTGGCGGTATAATTTCGATGAGTAAGAATAATTCCTTTCGGATCGGCGGTTGTCCCGGATGTGTAAGTAATATTTGCCCAAGAATCATCCCGAATGCTTTGCTTTCTTTCTAAAATTGCATTTACCTGTTCACTGAGCAGTTTTTTTCCTTTCTCATACAGATACTGATAGGATATTCCCTCGGGATCAGATTCCGGTACCTTATCCAGATAAATGATTTTCCCCATACTGGCAAATCCTGCTTTTATTTGAGCAATTTTCTCCGCTTGTTGTCCGGAAACTATCAGAAATTTTGATTCGGAGTGATTAATCCTAAACAGTATGTCTTTGGCTTCCAGCTTAATAGACAAAGGGATGTCAACTGCGTGATTGTACAAAATTGCCAGCTCACTGATAATCCATTGATTTCTGCCCTCACTCAGCAAAGCAACATGATCTTTCGGTTGTAACCCAATTGACATCAAACCTGCAGCAATAATTTCAACCTCTGTTTTTGTCTCAAGATAACTTGTTGCAACATATTCACCGTTTTGCTTTTCCCATAAGAACGGATTATCAGCAAATTGCTTTACGCTGTCTTCAAAAAGATCAATGATTGTTTTCATAGCTTCTGATTTTGAAAGGTCAAGGTATAAAAAAAATTAATATGCGCTGTTTTGTTGCCATCGGTATTACGCAAAGGAGCAAAGTTACGCAAAGGGGATTTCTGCATGTTGCATACTATTTTCTTAGCCCGAAAAATTCACCGCAAATAGTTAGATGTTAGCATAAAGTGCTGTTGGTTTATGTTTTAACTTGATGCAACCCATTTTTCTATTAACTCAAATTTGGGGTAATGCTTGCCATTATCTTTGCACATCTTCAAACCATCTAAACCCTTGTAATATAAAAATATGACTGCGGGTTTAGATGATTTAAATCTGCACAAAGGGAATTCCATGAATAATGCAGGTTAAAAACATTTTGATTGAATTTTTTACTCAGAAACAACAATTTCTTTAATCAAATCGTCGCCGCGGATATCATCAATTAAATCTAAACCTTCCACAACTTTGCCAAAGCAAGTATGCTGACGGTCAAGATGAGCAGTGCCTGCACGGCTGTGGCAAATGAAGAATTGTGATCCACCAGTATTTCTTCCGGAATGTGCCATAGACAACACTCCGCGATCGTGGTATTGATTTTCTCCGTCAAGTTCACAATCAATGCTGTAACCGGGGCCTCCAGTACCAACACGGCTGCTGTTTTCATCACGTGAGTGAGGGCATCCGCCTTGAATCACAAAATTCGGAATCACACGGTGAAAGCGCAATCCGTTGTAAAATCCTTCTTTCGCCAATTTACAAAAGTTATCGACCGTTTTCGGTGCATCATTGTCGTAAAATTCGACTTTCATGACGCCTTTTTCAGTTTTAATTTCAGCTGTTCTCATTATTCTTCGTTTGAATGATTTAACAAATTTTCAATGCGTTGCAGGCTTTCTTGTTTGCCCAAAATCTCAATAATATCAAATAAATGTGGCCCTTTTCCTTCGCCGACTAAAGCCAGACGAAGCGGATTCATCACCTTTCCGAAACCAATTTCTTTAGACTCTATCCACGTTTTTACCACATCTTCTAATTGCTGTGATGAAAAATCATCCTGAACGGAAAGTAATTTCTTGAGTTCAGCCAACAATTCGGGAGAATCGCCTTTCATGGATTTTTTCAGCATTTTTGGATTATATCCCGTGGGACGCACAAAAAAGAAATCCAACTGCTCCCACAATTCGGAAACAAACTGCACACGCTCTTTTACCAGCCCAATTATGCGAACAAGTTTCGCCATATCACATGATATCTGCTTAGTATCAAGCAGCGGCATAAATTCTTCTGCAAGTTGCTCATCCGATTTTTGAATCAAATACTGATGATTAAACCAATTTGTTTTTTCCGGATCAAATCGGGCGCCGGATTTGTTAACACGCTCCAGATCAAATGCCTGAATGAGTTCATCCATACTGAAAAGTTCCTGTTCAGTTCCGGGATTCCATCCTAGTAATGCCAGCATATTGACAAAAGCTTCGGGGTAATAGCCATCCTCGCGGTATCCACGGGCAGTATCTCCGTCAGTGGGATTCCACTCAATCGGGAAAACCGGAAATCCAAGTTTATCACCATCGCGCTTGCTGAGTTTTCCTTTACCGGTTGGTTTCAAAATGAGTGGTAAATGAGCAAATTGCGGAGCTTCCCAACCCAAAGCCTGATAAAGCAATACATGCAGGGGCATTGATGGTAACCACTCTTCGCCGCGGATAACATGTGAAATTTGCATCAAATGATCATCCACAATATTTGCAAGATGATAGGTCGGCAAACCATCCGATTTGTACAGCACTTTATCATCGAGATTGGCAGTATTGTACATAACATCACCGCGAATGATATCTTCCATGGGAACATCTACAGGGTCATCGGGCATTTTGAAACGTATCACATAAGAGTCACCAGCTTCAATGCGTTTTAACGTCTCTGCCAGACCGAGAGTTAAGCTGTTATTCAGCTGTTTACGGGTTTCATGATTATATGCAAAATTCGATTTGTCGGCTTCTGCTTTTACACGTTCGGCGTTGAGTTCGTCAGCCGTATCAAAAGCGTAATATGCATTTCCGCTATGAATGAGTTGCTGAACATATTGCTGATAAATAGCTTTTCGTTCACTTTGCTTATACGGACCGAAATCACCTCCTTCTTTTATGCCTTCATCAAAGTGAATTCCACACCACGCAAGCGATTCCATAACATAATTTTCTGCGCCAGAAACATAACGACTCTGATCGGTATCTTCAATTCGCAAAATGAATTTTCCTCCTTGCTTTTTGGCAAAAAGGTAATTGAATAAAGCCGTTCGGACGCCTCCCATGTGCAAAGGACCGGTCGGACTTGGTGCAAATCGTACTCTGATATCACTCATAATTCTGCATTTTAAGCTGCAAAGATAAGGATTTTCAGGAAGACGACAGTTAAGGGTTACGACTTTGTCGTTAATGTTTGGAAAAATCTAACGTATTCGCCTTTCCAAGCTTGTTTGGAGTATTTTTCAATCACAGTTTTTCGTCCTGCGGCACCCATGCTTTTTCGCAAAGATTCCGATTCAATCAGGCAACTAATTTTTTCAAACCACGCCTTATCATCACCTGCAAGGAATCCATTTTCCCCATCCTGAATAATATCAGAATTCACACCGACAGGTGACATGATGGTCGGAATTTCGAGCGCCATGTACTGCAGGCCTTTTAAGCCACATTTACCTTTCGCCCATTTATCATCCGGCAGAGGCATTATGCCAATATCAAATTCGGACAATTCTTTTATTTCATCCTTTTTTAGCCAATCAAGTGAACGGACATTTATCACATTATCCATATATCCAGCATCACCAATGACTTTAATCTCAACTTTGTCACCATACTTTTCTTTAACTTTTGTCAGAAAGGGGACGGCTGTTTTAAAATGCTGAATGGTTGTTTTACTGCCACTCCATCCAATTACAATTTTCTCATTTTTCACTTCGAGACGCTGATATTCATCGGTATCAATAGTTGTAGGAACAATTGTCACGTTGTCATTAAACTGCTTCGCATAATCAGCAAGATACTGATTTCCAGCAAAAACTAAATGTGAGTAGCTGATAATTTTCGAAGTTTTTTGAGGATTCTTTAAAAAATTCAATTTTTTATTTGCATCTGAAACATTTGGTATCCAAATGGAATCATCAAAATCATATATTACTTTTGTTTTTTTTGCAAACCGCTTTTCAAAAAAGGAAGTACCAAGATAATATGCTTCCCGCTGAATAAAAACAATGTCATATTGTTTTGCTCGTTGTAAGTCTTTAAAACGCTTAATAGCAAATGATATACTCAATAAAAATTTACGTAGAATATTTCCTGGCGAATAAAATAACTTATCAACTTCTGGTGTCACAAGGTTTGAATATTCGCATTTAATACCCTGCTTTTCAAAATAATCTAAAAACTGTTCAAAACGAAAACGCTGACTAGGCGCTCTATCTGGGTATAAAGGCGCAACGAAAAGTATTTTCATAAGTCTTAATTGTCAAGCCAAATTTTTGGCACATTCTTCTCTACTTCGATATTGTCAAATTTGGGTGTTTTACGTGCACCATGTTGTTTAACCCAATCCGCCATTTTTTGTATTCCATCGTTCAAACTTGTATGTTGATTAATATTGAAAGTTTTCTTTGCTTTTGAATGATCAGAATATGCATGTAAAACTTCATTTCTTGCAGGTAAATGATGAAGTTCTGATTCTATTCCAAGAACATTCATAACTGTATACGCGAGTTCATTTACTGTGAACTCCTGATCTGCACCAATATTAAAAACCTCGCCATAAGCTTCCTTAATTTGAACTGATTTGGCTATATATGGTGCAACATCACCAACATAGCTAAAAGCTCTGGTCTGAGTTCCATCACCAAATACAGTAAGCTGCTTACCTTGCAATAATTGATTCATGAAAATACCAACAACATTCCGGTAACGGTCAGCAATATTTTGATATTCACCATAAACATTATGAGGACGGAAAATAATATAATCCAAATCAAAAATTTCTTTTGCTGCTTTTAGATCCTGTTCAACCGCAAATTTCGCAATGCCATAAGGATCTTCGGGTTGCGGGATCATCTCTTCAGTCATTGGTAATTGACCTTCCCCATAAACAGCGATTGAAGAAGTGAAAACAAAGCACTTTACATCATGTTTAACCGCTTCATTAATTAAATTAACACTACCAATAAGATTGTTTGTGTAATTAAATCGACGTATAAAATGGCTTAATCCTTCCGCTGCATAAGCAGCTAAATGATAAATATAATCAATTTTATACTTATTGAAAATGTTCTCTAGTAAACTATGATCGGTAACTGAACCTTTAATAAAAACAGCATTTTTATTCACATTTTCCTCATACCCACCTGATAAATCATCAAGAACAATAACTTTTTGATCTAATTTAATTAATTCGTTAACTACGTGTGCTCCAATGAATCCAGCACCACCGGTTACTAAAGAATAATTTTGCATAACTTGATTTTTTAATTTTTTGTAAAAATAGTAATTTAATAGCAGAACTATGATTTCAATGCAAGTAATTTTCGGTCTCCTAATCAGATTCAAAGTCATAAAAAACCGCATCGTCTTTTTCATTTAGGATATTGGAATATGTTATTTCCCA
>CAYOUD010000129.1:0-8146 GCA_964407055.1 uncultured Bacteroidales bacterium
AATATCCAAACAATATACCTTTCAATAATCAGTGATAATGGAGAACTCATAATTTTTGAACTCTTTTTCGAGATTAAATCATTTTTAACGAACATATTGCCGAACAACCTGTCAAGTTCTGAAAATATTTGATTCTCAGGGAATTAAAAAAATAAGGTTATCGGAGTGGTCTCATGTTTCGATCGAAATACAGTACAAGTTTAGATGTTTTTTTTATGCAAATAAAATCCGCACTTTTTTTATAAAAGGTTGTTGTTGTTCGATGAAAATAACATGTTGATTTGTATCAGTGAGATTCCGACCCTGGGGAGGAATTTCAAAATATCGGACAACACTTGTCAAAACATCCCAAAATTGAAATATATCAACTTTTTTATTGATTTTTTACACCCTGAATAGTTCGGTGCTTCCCGAAAAATGTCGGAGCTTTGTACTGAACTAAAAATTAATAAAATGACAAAAGTAGCAATCCCCGTCTCAGACGGAATTTTAAGTCAACATTTTGGGCATTGTCAATACTTTGCTTTATATCACATTTCAGATGGAGAAATTGTAAACTCTGAAATTTTAGATGCACCACCGCATCAGCCCGGTTTATTGCCCAAATGGTTAGCCGAAAAAGGAGCAACTGATATTCTCGCCGGCGGTATGGGACAGCGTGCTATAGCCATCTTTAATCAATTTAAAATAAACGTGTTTGTCGGTGTTCCGGGAAAAGCTGCAGATGATTTAATTAAAGATTATTTGCAGGGAATTTTGGTAACCAACGAAAATGCCTGTGACCATTAACTGAGTATGAGAAAGAAAATTGCCATAGCAAGCGGAAAAGGAGGAACCGGGAAAACCATTGTATCTGTAAATCTGGCAGCACAATTGGCAGAAACACTTGATGCAAATTCTCAACATGTTGCTTTAGTGGATTTGGACGTTGAGGAACCGAATTCTATGTTGTTTTTCAACGATGCGGAGCGTTTTTATCACGAAGCGGAAAGTAGGCCGGTTCCCGTATGGGATGAAAAAGCCTGTACATTATGCAATAAATGCTCTGAGGTTTGCGAATTTAATGCAATCGCATTTCTTGGAACACGGGTGCTTATTTTTCCTGATTTATGCCATTCCTGTCATGCCTGCTCTGTATTGTGTCCTGTGGATGCTTTGCCAATGCTGGAAAGGCGCATGGGAGAGGTGTCCTACTTTAAACCGAAGCAGGCAAATTTATCATTATCGGAATATCGGCTTGATATCGGACAGCCCAGCGCAGTTCCATTGATTTCATCCGCAATTAAGCGAATTTCTCAAATCCCCGGTAACAATCAATTGTTTCTTTTAGATGCACCTCCAGGAACATCTTGTCCGATGATGGAAGTCGTGAAATCATCTGATTTTGTCTTGCTTGTCACCGAACCAACTCCATTTGGATTGCACGATTTAAAACTTGCCGTTGAAACAGTGGAGAAAGTTGATAAACCCATGGCTGTGATCTTAAATAAAGCAGGGAGTGGAAACGATGAAATTATTGATGAATACTGCGAGGTAGAAGGAATACCGATAATTGCCAAAATTCCCCAATCTCGTGAAGTGGCCGAGGCCTATTCGCGGGGACAACTCGTGTATAAAATAAGTGATGAATTTTACAAAATTTACAAGTCGTTTTCTCAGGATTTAGTAAACATGTTAAAAACTATATAATGATGCTGAGGAAATGGCATCATATCTGTTATTATGAAAGAAATTGTTGTTATATCGGGAAAAGGAGGATGCGGAAAAACAACCGTAACTGCAGGACTGGCTTATGTCGGCTCACCTGATATTGTCATTGGAGATGCAGATGTAGATGCTGCAGATATGCACCTTTTGATGGCTCCGGAAAATACCAATGCAGAGGACTTTTACAGTGGAAAACTTGCCGTTGTGGAACAAAAACAGTGTGTCTTGTGTCGCAAATGTATATCGCACTGCTATTTTGATGCCATTACTATAAAAAACGGCAGACTTGTGATTAACCAACTTGACTGTGAAGGTTGCGGACTATGTACACACATTTGTCCAACCAATGCATTACGTATGGAGACTCAAAAAGCCGGTGTGTTATTTGTTTCTACATCACGGACAGGTGCCCCTATGGTTCATGCAAAGCTAGATATCGGAGCAGATAACTCCGGGAAACTCGTAACAAAAGTGCGAAATACAAGCCGTACTGTTGCTGAACAAAAGGGAAAATCAATTATTCTGACAGACGGTCCTCCGGGAATTGGTTGTCCGGTAATTGCTGCTCTGTCCGGCGCATCTCTTATTTTAATTGTGACTGAACCAACTGCTGCCGGGTATCATGATATGCTTCGGGTAAATGATTTGGTGAAAAAAATGAATGTGAAAACCGCATTGGTCCTAAATAAGGCAGGATTAAATGCTGATTATGAACAAAAGATTCATGAATTCGCAAAAAATTATGATATCATTGACCTCGGTGAACTTCCTTATGACCCGATATTCTCAAAAGCTATCAGTCAGGGATTAACTATTCCCGAAATGGAGAACCAAAATTTAAAGAATCGATTTAATTCCATTTGGAAAGGCCTGATGGACTCATTTAGTTAAAATTATTGATTATGAAATATTTATTTCCTGCAAAAAATGCAGATTGGAACGTAAAATTAGAATCACGATTCGGTCGTGCAGCCGGTTTTGTTTTATATGATGATGCAACAGATAATTTGTCTTTCATTGAAAACCCAAATCAAAATGAAGGACACGGAGTTGGTATTCAAGCAGCACAAACAGCGATTCAGGCCGGTGCTGAAGTGGTTGTTGCTGCCGGTCCGGTTGGTCCGAAAGCAACTGATGTTTTGATTCAGGGAAATGTTAAAATTATTCCTGATTGTGGCGAAATTACCCTGAAAGAAGCGCTTGCAAAAGCAAAAGCATAGCGTATGATGATTTTTGGACCCGTTCCCAGCAGACGTTTTGGAAATAGTATTGGGGTAAATCATATTCCTCCGAAAATTTGTACATACGCTTGTCGATACTGCCAGTTAGGTAAAGCAATTCGTATGCAAACAAACCGGGAGCATTTTTATGAACCTGAATCACTGATTCGGGAGGTTGAACTGCGTTTGAAAACTGTTTCAGATGCCGATTATATTACCCTTGTGCCCGACGGAGAACCTACTTTAGATATTCATATAGGTGAATTGCTGAAAGGATTAAAGCAATTTGGAATTCCGTTGGCGGTAATCACAAATGCATCTATGTTGTGGAATAAAGCGGTTCGTAAGGAGCTCGCTGTTGCGGATTGCGTATCAATTAAAGTTGATGCAGTGAATGAGGATACATGGCGTAAAGTGGATCGTCCTCATAAAAATCTGAATTTTCAGGACGTTTTAAACGGAGTGCGCCAATTTGCAAAGGAGTATCAGGGAAAATTAATCACGGAAAGCATGTTGATTCAAGGATACAACGATAATGAATCCGAATTGCGAGCGATTGCTAAATTCCTTGGTGAAATTAATCCGGATACGGCTTATATAGCCATTCCGACAAGGCCACCTGCTGATAAAACAGTGAAACCCGCTGATGAAAAAGCCTTGCAAATTGCGTTTACACAATTTTCTGAGCATATAAAACATGTTGAATTATTGATTGGATATGAAGGCAATGCTTTTTCGGCATCCGGCGATGCGGAATCTGATTTATTGAGTATTACGGCCGTGCATCCCATGCGGGAAGATGCCGTGATGGAGTTGCTTGCGAAAAATAATGCTGACAGAAGTGTTTTGGACAAATTAATTGCCGAAAATAAAATACTGCGTTTGGAATATCAGGATAATCGCTTTTATTTAAGACGTTTGTCACGATAATCTGTTGAATAATCATCGTTTAACCCGTAAAATTCATGCCATTCCCTTTGTGCAGATTTGAGTTAATCGGAAAATGGGCTGCAGTAAGTTAAAACATTAATCAACAGCACCTTATGTTAACATCTAACTATTTGTGGTGAATTTTTCGGGTTAAATTAGTATAAAATGAATTGTATCGGCAATTTTGATTCACAATCGGTATTAACATCTAACTATTTGCGGTGAATTTTTCGGGCTAAACGAGTTTTTTTTAGTTGGAGATTGAAATGATCGGTGTTCGTTATTTCTGACATTCTGTATGATAGATGAAGGTTCCTTATATAATCCGTAGCAGGCTGTCAAGTCCGTAAGCAATCAAAACACCCAAATAATTTCCGATTGCATATCCCACAATTCCGACTGTCAATCCTGGCAGGATAATTTCTTTGTTTTTCAGTGCTCCTGCAACCACCGGCACAAAAGGCGGCGAGCAAATCATGGCGGTTGCCGTAACCAATGTTGTATCACTGTCAATTTTCAGAACCGCTGAAAACAGGATGTGAAGTAAAAAGCTGCCAAAAATCACAACTGTTACAAACCAGAAGAGTGTCGGGGAGATGTTCATGAAATCCTCAAGTTTCACCATGGAGGCAACGGCAATGCTAAAAACGAGAATCAGATACATTCCGCCATCAAAACTTTTTTCTGCTTGGTTCAATTTTGGAATAAAACTTCCTGCCAGACTAAAACTTGTGATGGACAAAATCACGATTAACATACTGATACCGCCCGTAATGATAAATGAAAGTCCAACACTGATACCTGCAATCAAAATGGAAGCTAAAATTGCAATGATAAAAGGTTTAAAGTATTTCTTTTTGAAAAAGTGCTTGTAAGGGTCGGGGTTTTCTTTGTTGTAATTTAGTTGATATTTATATTCTTTGTTTTTTTCTTCATTTTTTAATTTCATTGATTTGTATTTCGGCAGTAACCAATTCAGGAATTTTCCGCCTGTGCTTAATATAATCAGCAGAAAGATAGACGACAACATGATGTCATAAGTATTCACCATGAGATAAATTTCTGGAGAAATTTCCAGTGCTGTTTGAATGGAGGCAAGGTTCGGTGTCCCGCCGGTATATAGTCCGACAAGTAGTCCGCCAATCTGATTGGCGTTTTCCATGTCCTTTCCAAACAATATGAAGGCAGCTACAACTAAGGATACCAGCGCAATAATTGCAAGAAACATGCTTAAGAAAGTTTTTCCTGCCATGCTTTTCCAACTAGAAATTTTCGTCCCAAATAGCAATAAGGGAAGCGCTAGCGGAACAGTTCCTGAGGTAATGATATCTTGAACCGTTTCACTGCCTTCAGGTAAAATGTCGGTTAGCCCGAGCACGAAACCCAGGGCATAGCAAAGCAAAACTGCACCAATCCGGTTTAGAATTTTGTACCTTCTTGTAAGTAATAAAATCACGTATGGTGCGAGGATATAGAATAAAGTTAAAGCAATCAGATTCATGTTAATCCAAGTTTATTTCCAATCCGTCATATGCCAAGAAAATGTTTTCCGGCAATTCTTTTTCCACAGCTTCGGTAGTGCCAAGTTGATGACTTATATGGGTTATATATGCAGCTTTTGGCGAAAACTCCTTGATAAATCCCACGGCTTCTGATAGAGAAAAATGAGAGATATGGGATTGTTTTCTTAAGGCATTGACAACGATTACTTTTGAGCCGAGTATCTTTTTTTTCTCTTCCGGCGGAATATATTTTGCATCGGTAATGTAAGTGAAATCTCCGATTCGAAATCCCAGTATCGGAAGTCGGTAATGCATAACGCGTATTGGGATAATCTCAATTCCGTCGATTGTAAACGGGCTTTCATCAATGTTATGAAGATTAACATCCGGGACACCGGGATATTTCCTGTCTGAAAATACATAAGGAAACACTGTTTTTAGGGCAGTTTGCACTTGCTTTTCTGCATACAGCTCAATGGCTTTTTTTGTCATGAAATTAAACGAGCGCAGGTCGTCCATGCCGGCGATATGGTCGCGATGTTCGTGGGTGTAGAGCACGGCATCGATTTTCATTTGTTGAGCATCAAGCATTTGTTGCCGAAAATCCGGTCCGGTATCAATTACAATGCTTTTTTTTCTATAGTCAATAAGCACCGCACTTCTCAATCGTTTGTCCCGTGGGTCAGACGACTGACAAACCTTGCACTGGCAACCGATAACCGGTACTCCTTGCGATGTTCCTGTCCCTAAAAATCGTACTCTCAAAAGCAACAGTTTTGGTTGTTGTAAAGATAAAAAAATCTTGGATAAATGCTAAAGTTTTGCGGGAAAGTAAAAATTCTATGCTTTTTCTTAACTTTGTCCACTATGTTAGGAAAATTGCATTTAATACCCAATCGCATTTGCGAAATTGGAGGTGAAGAAGGAATCTCGCAGGAGGTTAAGAAACTTATTATTGAACTGCAATATTTTGTGGTTGAAAACCTGCGTACTGTGCGGCGTTTTATTAAATCAATTGACAGTGATGTTGATATTAATGGATTGCAATTTCTTGAGATGCATAAAAATATTTCTGCTCAGGAAAGCATGAAAGCACTCCAATGGCTGCGAAATGGGAGGGATGTCGGTGTAATATCGGATGCCGGTTTGCCCGGAATTGCTGATCCCGGAAATCAACTGGTTTTGCAAGCGCATCAGGAAGGAATTGAAGTGATTCCGCATGCAGGTCCATCATCTATGCTCTTGGGTTTGATTGCCAGTGGGTTAAACGGACAGCGATTTAGTTTTCACGGATATCTGCCGGTACGTCATCATGACAGAAATCGGGCCATTCGAGATATTGAATCTAAATCAAAACATGAAAAATCATCCCATATTCTCATGGAAACTCCCTATCGAAATGTTGATTTCATGAAATCCTTATTACAGAGTTTAAATCCTAAAACTTGGCTCTGTGTGGCTTGTGATATTTCAGCTCCACAGGCTTATATTCGTACGTTACGTATTGAGCAATGGCGAAAAACAGATAAACCTGATTTACATAAACGCCCAGCGGTTTTTGTTATTCAGGGATTTGATGACTAAAATCTTAAGGCCCCTTAAGCAATGAAAAAAACAGTTGTAAGGATATTACAAATTTTAATATTAATTGGAATTGTTTGGATTTTATCTTGGCGCGCAAATCCTCATGGAAATTTAAAACCAATTGAAGAAGCTGGACATTCTGCTGACTTTTTACATGAATATTTCGACGGAAAATTGAGCGTACTTTCCGATACGACTAAAAATATTTGCAGCATTCATAATCGCGAAGGGCAAAGCGGTTTTGTTGTGTTTTCAACGGATTTGTCAGAGCAAACCCGCGGCTATGCAGGAGTTTTTGATTTTGCATTAATTATCTCAAATAATTATGAATTGATTGGTATTGAGCTGATTAATTATCAGGAAACTCCATCTTACATGAATTGGATAAAGCGTGATGGATTTTATGAACAGTTTATTGGGAAGAGCGTGGATGAGATAATGGCAGAAGAGCCCGATATGATTTCTGGGGCAAGTATGAGCTGTATGGCAATATCACATGATATGAAAAGTATGCTGTCTGAAATTGCTTCCTATCAGGTTTCAACCGGGAAAACTGAAACTGTTTGGATGTTGAAAAATCTTGCAGCCCTTTTATTTTTGATGTTTGCCTTGTTGCATTTTTTCTATCCGAAATATTTGAAAAAGACCCGCATTATCTTGCTTCTTTTATCAGTCGGCGTTTTAGGATTTTGGTGTGGCTATTTTCTGTCACTTTCAATTTTCCATTCATGGATATTAAATGGAGTAATGTTGAAAATGCAAGCGGCGCTGTTTGCAATGTTTATGCTGTCTGTTAGTTTGCCATTATTTACAAAGCGATCATTTTATTGTTCCTATGTTTGTCCTTTTGGTGCGATGCAGGAACTGGCAGGGAAAATCAATCCTAAACATAAAATTAGTATTCCTAAATCTGTGAGGCCGGTTTTCAAATGGATGCGCTTTGCCATATTGCTGATAATTTTGATTTTATTGCTAATCGGTTTGGATATTCCGCTTGGTGACATGGAACCATTCAGTTTGTTTCAGGTTCGGGCTGCATCCTTATTTGTGTTGATTTTAGCTGCGTTTATGATTATCCTTTCGGTGTTCATATCAAAGCCTTGGTGTCGGTATTTTTGTCCTACCGGAATGATTTTATCCTTATTAAGAAAACCTGTCGTTTCAAAATTAAAAAAGAAAACGGATTATGAACACAATGCTTAA
>CAYOUD010000130.1:0-8031 GCA_964407055.1 uncultured Bacteroidales bacterium
GGAGCATGAACACCAACTACTTGTGCAAAAGCAATGCTTGCTAATACCACCAAAGACATCATAAGAGTAAATTTTTTCATAATATCAAAATTTAAATTAAAAACTCATTTTATAATTTCATCACAAATGTAATCATTATTACTTAAATTAAAAATAATTTTTAAAAAGCAACCACAAATTTCGTGCTTATCACATCAAACAAACACAAAGACACAACAAATAAGGAGCTCCTATTGTAAATCGCGCAATTCATATATCACATCACACAACTCGCGCATTTAAGCAATTTGTTCAAAGATGAAAATTCACACAAGATGGTTGCAATTTGATTGCATAATCCTGACAATAAAATCATTTGTCGCTGCTTAACTGGTAACGTTTCATGGCGTGTTTTGCAGAAATTCTTGCAATTTGACATCCGGCTTTGCCATCTAAAAATCCCTTTTTAAGAAAATAAATCTGAAAAAACTTCCATGCTCCTGAGAAAAACGAGAGACTCCAATTATCTGTTTGCCCATTTGCCTTCATCCGCTGTGCTTTTAATTCAGTAAATCGGCGAGCCTGCTTGTGGTGATCCGCAATCGTGTGATATGAATAATGCAGTAAATGTCCATTTAATTTCATCTCATCAAATGCACTTTCAGACACTAATTGCTCATGAATACTCCCCTCCCAATGTATATTTTGACGATTAAAAAAACGCAATTTCCAGTCGGGATACCATCCACAATGCTTCACCCAATGTCCACAATAATTTGTCAAACGGTTCATCGATAATACAACATTGGGTTTTTCTAAAACTGCTTTCAAAAAAGATTCTCTCAACTCTATGCTAAAGGCCTCATCTGCATCAAGTGACAAAATCCAATTGTATTTTGCTGTTTGGTTTGCACGGTTCTTTTGATCTGAGAAATTCAAAAAATCATGTGTAAAAAAATTGGCATGATATGATTTAGCAATCGCCTCAGTATTATCGGTACTTCCGGAATCAAACACAACAATATCATCCGTTAAACCTTTAACAGACTCAAGGCATTTGCCGAGATTTTTTTCTTCATTTTTTGTAATAATGACAATCGAAAATTTCCTCATGACTCGGATGTGTAAATGCGTTTCACCCGCTGCGGGATTCCGGTAAAAACCTCATAAACAATAGTTTCTAGCTCATCAGCCATGGCTTTTGCGCTCGGTTTATCGCCAAAGAAAATCACTTCATCTCCCAGGTTTACTTTGCTACCGGTTACGTCAATCATACACATATCCATACAAATATCACCGATGGTTGGATATAGATTTCCGGCAATGAACACTTTCCAATTTCCATTGCCAAGTTGTCTGCGAACACCATCTGCATAACCAATGGGTACAATTGCAATGTTACTGTCTCTGGCAACTTTCCCTGAACGATTGTATCCGACCGTTTCTCCGGCTTTCACTGATTTTACGTCCATAATCCTGGTTTTCAACTCAATGACAGTCTCTAAAAAACCATTATCCTGACTACTGTGTCCGTAGAGTCCTATTCCCAAACGAACCATATCAAGATGAGTTTCAGGATGCCGAATAATGCCATGTGTATTTGCAATATGTCGTAAAGGTGGCATGTCACATTTTGCGGCAATCTCTTGATACATTGCATGAAAACTGGCTAACTGCAACGCTGTGAATTCATCTTCCTCAGGCAAATCACTTGCCGCAAGATGTGAAAAAACCGAGGACACATGAACAATTCCAGAGTCCAACAATGAAAGGAGTTCCTGAATTTCGTGCGATTGAAATCCGAGCCGATGCATTCCGGTATCTAATTTAATATGTATTTGCAGGCTTTCGCCGGCATAATTTTTCATCCGATTCATTAATGCACGCAACTGTGAAAGACTATATATTTCCGGCTGCAAATTATAATTCATCATCAGGTCGAAAGCAGAATTTTCCGGATTCATGACAATAATCGGTAAACTAATTCCTGCTTTTCGTAATTCTACACCCTCATCGGCGAAAGCAACACCCAAATAATCGACAGACTGCTCCTGCAATAATTTTGCAACCTCAACATAACCACTACCATAGGAAAACGCTTTAACCATCACCATGATTTTAGTTTTTCCCGGCAATAAACTCCGGAAATATCCGAGGTTCTGTCTCATTGCATTCAATCGAATTTCCAACACGGTTTGATGCAATTTTTTTTCTAAAACTCTTGTTATTTCTTCAAAACGAAACTTTCGAGCGCCCTTCAACAAAACCACACAATCCCGAAAGTCAAGGTATAAACGACTGTCCAAAAACTCTTCTGTGGACAGAAAAAAACGTGCGTTTTCCCTAAAAAGGGTTCTGTTTGCAGTAATTCGTTCTCCGATACCAATTAATTGAAACTCATCATGAGTTAACATTCCAGAAATTTCTTGATACAACTGCTTTTCAGGTTGTCCGGATTGTATAATATCAGAAAGCACGACGATAATTTTTCCGGACTGCTTTGAGGCAAACTCTAAGGCAATTTGCAAAGCGTTAACGTCTGAATTATAAGTATCGTTAATAATTGTGCAATGATTAATTCCTTCTAATACTTCAAGCCGCATAGCAACAGGTTCCAAATGCTCAATTTTCGGGATAATTTCCCGGTCAGTGAGCCCCATTGTCTTTGTTAGGATATAACAAGTAATTGCATTATTTATGGAGGCTCTGTCAACGAAAGGAATGCGGAATTCAATTTTCTCGCCGCCAAAATCCAAGGTGATTTGAGTTTTATTATCGGAAACCTGAAACGAGCATTGGTAATCTGCCTGTCCTTCAATAGCCCAGGTAATTAATGCTTTCGATTTCCCCGGAAACAAATCATTCAAATTCGTTTTCAAGTTAGGAATATCCGCAGGTGCGATGATGATATTGCAGTCTTTATAAAGCAGAAGTTTTTCGCGAAGTTTTTCTTCAGCAGAGTTAAAATTCTCCTGATGAGCAGCCCCAAAACTTGTTAAAACGCCAATTTCAGGTTTTGTTATCGCTTGCAAAGCTGCCATTTCTCCTTTTTGAGAAATTCCGGCTTCAAAAATTCCGTATTCTGCTTTTTCATGCAAAAGTGCAACAGACAAAGGGACACCAATCTGTGAATTATAGGATTTTGGGCTTCGTACTAGCATTCGATGCGCAGATGCAATTTGATTTGCCCATTCCTTTACGATGGTTTTCCCATTACTCCCGGTAATGGCAATTACCGAAACATCAAATTTCCGGCGATAATCTTTTGCGACAGATTGCAATGCCTTCAGGACACTATCAACACGCAGATAAACTGCATCAGGATAAGTTTTCTCAGGAAGTTTTTGCACAACGAAAGCCCTAACACCAGTATGGTATAAATCGTCAATAAATTCATGCCCATCGTGATGAAGTCCGCTTAAGGCAAAAAACAAAGCAGAGCGGGAATGTATAATACTTCGGCTATCCGTCAACAAATACTCAACATACAAATCAGCCTTACCAAGCTGTTTTGCATGACAAATATTCGCAATTTGTGAAACATGATACTTCATTCATCTCTAGATTTTGTCGCTTTTATAAAACAGGTGCGGCATAAGGGTTCATAAGAATCTGTTTCCCCAAGCAAGACCTTTTCTTCACCAGCTACAGTACGATATGAATATTGTGCCAAATCGCCACAACGAAGACAGATTGCATGTACTTTTGTCACCTCTTCAGCAACTGCAAATAATGCAGGCATTGGGCCAAAAGGGCGTCCTTTGAAATCCATATCCAAGCCTGCCACAATCACACGAATACCACGGTTTGCAAGCTCAACACAGACATCGACTAAGCCATCATCAAAAAATTGTGCTTCATCAATTCCTACCACGTCAACATCCTGCACCAACATAAGGATATTTTGTGCAGAACTGACCGGTGTACTATGAATAGCACTCTCATTATGAGACACCACTTCCTCATTGGAGTAACGAGTATCAATAACAGGTTTAAAAATTTCAAGCCGCTGACGAGCATACTGCGCACGCCGTAAACGACGAATTAGTTCTTCAGTTTTTCCTGAGAACATCGAACCTGCAACAACTTCTATCCAGCCGGCACGGTCTTTGCGTTTTTCTTTACTTTCATTAAACATTCCGGGAGATTATTAAATCCGGTTAATTTGTTTTAATTTTACAAATTTATAAAATCTGAATAACAAAACCCGTTTATGGAAACAAAACACACAATTAATCTTTGGGAATCATTAGGAAAAACGCTAAAACGCATTGAAAAACACAATGCTCATCAATTAGATGTTGACACTGCGCTGCAACAAATCAGAGAACTTTATGTGCACATATTAAAGCATGAAAATGAGGATGAAAAAAAATCAGATGAATCCATCATTGCATCAACCCAACATCAAAAACCTAAAATAACGGTAGAACCTCCTGTTGAGAAACATAAATCGAACCCAGAAACACCTATTCAGGAAACAGCGAAAACGGATTCTGCAAATCCGGCAGATGAAGAAATCGGATTGGATGCCAATGAGCTTTTCAATCATAATTCAGCACCCGTGAAGGAAACGAAGCCTCCCAAACCTGAAAAAGTCGAACAAAAAGCAGAAACGCCAAATCCGGTGGGGAAATCCGTTCAGGATCAAGGCAGTCTTTTTAAAAGTGAAGCAAAAAAAATGGCTGAAAGTCTTGGTGAAACACTTGGAAAAGACAAAAAAAGCATGAACGAAAGTATTGGTAAAAAAGACAATCCCTTGGCAAATAAATTACATGCCAAACCAATTGCTGACATCAGAGCTGCTATTAATCTGGGCGACCGCTTTTTATTCATCAAAGAACTTTTTAACGGAAATTCAGATGAATTTAATCAAACAATCGACACGCTTAATGCAAAACAGAGTTTTGATGAAGCACAGGAGATTTTAAACAAATACAATTGGGATACTTCAAACGAAACAGTTAATTATTTCATCAGCATTGTTCAGCGGAAGTATATTCCCAAAAACTAAAAACAAGATGAAGCGGATTTTAATTGCAATATGTGTTTTTTTCTGTTTCCAAAGTCTGCTGCAGGCCCAGGATACAAATTATGTTCGTAAAATTGTAACAACACTGAGTTCAGAAAAATATTTCGGACGTGGCTACACAAAACAAGGCGTTCAACTCGCAGCAGATTTTCTGGAGCAAGAAATGAAAAGCATTGGCTTAACTCCTTTTAATGACAAATACAGACAAGATTTGAGCTATGTTGTCAATGTATTTCCCGGAGCATACAATCTAAAGCTTGATGATAAAACCTATCAACCGGGAACTGAATATATTATTAGTCCCGATTGTGGGAGTATCAAAGGCAATTTTGAAATATATGAGATTCCTTTACGGATTCTAAACGATTCGGCTAAACTCTGCAAAATCAATCCTAAAAAAGTAAAAGACAAATTTGTTGTTTTGCATTTGCATGAGATCTCCAATAGAAAGTACCGCAATTTTATTCGGACAAAAATATCAGACAACTTCCTGAAAGCTCGCGGGTACATTCTAGTACAGGAAGTTTATCCAATATGGAGTATTAGTGCGTCAGAAAGTGATGCTGTTGTGATTCGTTTTGATAAATCTCATTTCCCGGAATCGGCAAAAACACTCGAACTACATGTTGAATCGAAAAAAGAATATGTAGAGACGGGCAATCTCATTGGCTATATTCCAGGGAAAACAGAAAAAACCATTGTGTTTTCTGCCCACTATGATCATCTTGGGGGCATTGGGGACAGCATTTTCTTCCCAGGTGCTCAGGATAATGCATCGGGAGTTGCAACATGCCTCGACATTGCAAAATATTACATTAAAAATCCTACAGATTATCGCATTGTTATTATGCTTTTTACAGGAGAAGAAGCCGGGCTATTGGGCTCAATATATTACAATATGAATCCGCTTTTCCCATTGTCAGAGATTGATTTTTTGATTAATTTAGATATGGTAGGAACCGGTGATGAAGGGATTACAATTGTCAATGCCAAAGACAGTACTTATCAGGATGTTTTTACAATGTTCAAGGAAATCAACAGTCAGGATTCCCTACAATTAAATTTGCGAGCCAGAGGAATCTCTGCAAATTCTGATCACCATCCGTTTAACGAGCAAGCTGTGCGAGGGATTTTCATTTATAGTCGCGGCGGAAACACCTTTTATCACAATCCTCAGGATATTCAACAAAGCGTAAGTCTGGCTGCATATCATGAGATTTTTAAACTAATCACTAATTTTTCTGATCAATTATGAGTGGAAAACTAAGTTTAGTTCCAACACCTATCGGGAATTTGCAAGATATGACATTCAGAGCGATTGAGTGCTTAAAGTCTGTGGATGGAATTCTTGCCGAGGACACCCGAACTTCCGGAAATCTTCTTAAGCATTTTGAAATTGAAAACAAACTGATCTCACATCACAAATTCAACGAGCATAAAACCAGTGAGAGCCTGACTCAGCAAATGCTTTCGGGAGCACATTTTGCACTCATTTCAGATGCTGGAACACCCGCCATTTCCGACCCAGGGTATTTGCTTGTTAAGCATTGCATTGATGCCGGTATCGAGGTTGAATGTCTTCCCGGAGCAACTGCAATAATTCCGGCGCTGGCGGTATCCGGTTTGCCGAATGACCGCTTTGTTTTTGAAGGTTTTTTGCCGCATAAAAAAGGGCGCATGAAACGAATTCAGGCTTTGGAAGAAGAAACCCGAAGCATCGCATTTTATGAATCGCCGCATCGGATTGTTAAACTTTTAACACAATTAGCTGAAATACTGGGAGAATCTCGCCAGGCCTCGATTAGTCGGGAAATTTCTAAGCGTTTTGAAGAAACTGTCCGAGGGAATTTAGGCGAATTATTGACGCATTTTAATGAAAATCCACCAAAAGGAGAATTTGTTGTTGTCGTAGCAGGAAAAAATTAAGATTTTTTTACTTTATCATTCAACAATCTAACTAGTTTTACGTTTCAAATAAAACAATCAACAAGAATCATTAAAACATGAAGCGACTAATACTCCTTTTCACATTTATTGCGATTACACTTTTTGCCTGCAATTCAGACAAAAAGGATCAATCGGAACAAGCCAAAGAAGCACTTATTTCAGAACTGAAAACGGAAAATGAAAATTTGCATGATGAAGCGGAAAATGCGGAGCAATCACTCAGCGACTTCATGCAGGCATTTAATGAAATAAATCAAAATCTCGAAGAAATTAAGCGTAAAGAAGACATCATCTCCATGACTGCTAAAAACATGGAATTCGGACAAAATAGTGCAAATATAATTCAAGCGGATATCTTGTTAATTTATGATTTACTTGAAGAAAACAAAGCAACTGTGGAAGAACTACGCTCAAAAATGGAAGCCGGTGACATGATTAACGAAGACATGCAGCGCTCTGTGAATTTACTGGGGCGTTCCGTTGACAGGAAAAACAAACAGATTTCACAGCTTCGAAACAGATTAGAAAATATGAGTTTTGAAATGCAGACACTTAATGACAGTTTAGATTCTCTCATGCTCGCCAATCGATTACAGTACAAGAAGATAAAATCTCAGGAAGATATTTTAAGTGCCGGATATTACATTATTGGCACCAGTAGTGAACTATACAATTTGGGAATTACTACTCGCAAAGGTGGATTTGCAGGAATCGGCAGTATTTCTCAAATTGATGAACATTTTGAATCTAATTTGTTTGAAAAATTGAATATTAATGAAACAAGGCGCATCCCTTTAAAATCAAAAAAAGTTCGTGTTCTTAGTACACACCCGGCACAAGCTTACAAATTTGACGGGCCGGCTGGGTATTATAACAATCTGATTATTACACGTCCTGAAAAGTTCTGGGCAACTTCCAGATACCTTGTCATTGAAGTTGATTGAAAATCAGCGTTTTTAAAACTACATGACACTCACAACAAACAAAAATAAACCATGCATAAACAAAGTCAGACAGTCACTAACCTGCATTATTCATCGCAAAATTAAGCGTATTTGCATATGTCAATATAC
>CAYOUD010000131.1:0-3217 GCA_964407055.1 uncultured Bacteroidales bacterium
CATGATTTTAGCAATAATGCCAAGCCAATCATCCTCAAAACCGACAGCCTTGGCAATGAAGAGTGGGTGCATGCTTATGGCAGCAATACATACAGTAATCCACGTTTCACAGACATCATTGAAACCAAAGACTCTTGCATTCTGGTTTGCGGTGCATACACCTATGGTGAAACCTACGGAGGGCTTTACCCATACGATGGTTGGATGCTTAAACTAAACCCGGATGGCAGTACCGTGTGGAATCGTAAATTTAGAGATTCAATTACCAGTGAAGGGGCTCAAAATGACTTCTATGCATATTACAAAGCAATAACAGAAAAAGAAAATGGCGAAATAATAGCTGTTGTTTCAACTATGTCTAATTTAGAAGGGGAATTTATTGGAGACAAATTCAGAATTCGATGTCACTACCCCAATGGGGATATTAAATGGGATAAATACATTGACAGTGTAGGGAGTAGTGTAGCTGCCTTTTATCCAAACAGTATCGCATTGGACGAAAATGAAAACATAATTGTCTCAGGTTATGGGGACTTCTATTATTATGATGTAAATGATGATTGGACTTACGATCAACGCATTTTCCTTATCAAAACCGACAGCCTTGGCAACGACCATTTTATTTCTGTAAGCGAACCACAAGCCAAGCCCATTACACGTTATAAGTTAGTTGTGTACCCAAACCCTGTGATTGATTATTTGTTTATCGAAACACATGAAAATTTACAAACGGATTATGAACTTTCCATTGTCAACCAATCTGGGCAAATTGTTTATCAAAATCGCATAACAAAAGACGCATTAAGTTCCGGCATTTGCGTAAGTAATTTTACACCCGGAAATTATTTGATACAACTAAAAACTGAGGATAAGACTTTTTTTGGTAAATTTGTAAAGTACTAAGCAAACATAAAGAAAACCAAACAGATTACCTTCATTTCAAAATTACCATCCCATTCATGCTAGCAAGGTCACGAATCGTTTCAAGCACATCTTTCATTTCCGTCTGAAGCTGCATAATTTCTTCAGTATTCGCTTCACTATTTTCCGTTTTATGAATTGCTTTGGCTTTATTCTCTAATCCTTTTTGAAGAATTTTTCGCTTGTATTGAATTATTAAATTGGGAACAATTTGTGGCAGTTTTTCATCTTCAGTTTCAATATGAGTCCCATGGTTTGCCCAATAGGGATCTAAACTATATCGATTCGTCAGTAATTCGGCACAAAGTTTCGCAATATTAGGATCCGGATGATTAATAAAACCTTGTTTTTCAATTACTTTACCCTCATTTAAAAGCTCGGCGGCAGTTTCAAACAGGGTATTATAAACCAGATTTTCAAATTCAAGCTCATCGTTACGAATTTCGCCGATAATATACTCAGCAACCCGTACTTTTTTCCCAACTTCATCCTCAAAAATCAACACGTCTCCATATAAAAGTAGCATCCGAATAATTTCCTTTTCGTGCTCTTCCATATAAACATTGGAGACATGTGCAGGAACCACAGGAATCACATTATCTTGCCTATGCAAAGATTTCTGTCGGTTTTTTCTTTGCTTTTCCTCTAATCGTCTTTTACGAATTTTCTGCAATTCAGAATAAAGTACGTTTTCACCGATATCCAGCAATTTGCTGCAAGATTTAATGTAAACCGACTGTTTTATCTGATCATCAATTACCCCGATGCTTTTAACAATCCCTGTAACCAGTTCTGATCGGCGAATGGGGTCGTTTTGAGCATCTTCAAGCAATAATTTAGTTTTAAAATGGATAAAATCCTGCTTTTCGGATTCGATGTATTCCTTCAGGCTTTCCGGCGTGTTGGCACGTGCAAAAGAGTCTGGGTCTTCTCCTTCGGGAAATAACACAACACGAACATTCATATCCTGTTCAAGAAACATATCGATTCCGCGTAATGAAGCTTTTATACCAGCAGGGTCACCATCGTACAAAATAGTAACATTTGAGGTAAATCGCCGAATCAATCGGATTTGGTCTTCTGTAAGCGAAGTTCCGGATGAAGCCACAACATTTTCTATCTGCTTTTGATGCAAGGAAATCACATCGGTATATCCCTCAACCAAATAGCAATTGTCGGCCTGAACAATTGTACGTTTTGCCTGAAAAATGCCGTAAAGGACTTTGCTTTTATGATAGACATCCGATTCCGGAGAGTTAAGATATTTTGCGATTTTCTTTTCCGTACTCAAAGTCCGCCCGCCAAAGCCGATAACACGTCCTGCAACAGAATGAATCGGGAACATTACTCTTCCGCTAAACCGATCAGCTCGCCAGTTTTCTCGCACAATTGTCAGTCCTGTACTTTCAAGAAATTCAAGTTTATATCCCTTTCCGAGCGCATCATTTGTAAACACATCTTGTCCTTCAGGACAAAAACCCAAATCAAATTTATCAATCATTTGATCGTTGATTGCCCGCTCCCGAAAATAGGAAAGCCCTACGGCCCTACCTCTTTCATCTTCAAGCAATTGTCGCATAAAATATTTGCGAGCAAACTCATTGACAATCATCATAGACTCCCGATTGTCACGCTTTTGAATCTCTTCTTCAGAGGGCTTTTCCTCATGCACCGGAATTCCGTATTTTCCGGCAATAAATTTCAATGCTTCAGGATAAGACATGTGCTCATGCTCCATCACAAAAGACACCACATTCCCACCTTTCCCACAACCAAAACATTTATATATTCCTTTCGATTGAGAAACGTTAAATGAGGGGGTTTTTTCATTATGAAAAGGACACAAGCCGATATGATTGGTCCCGCTACGTTTGAGCTGGACAAAGTCAGAGATAACATCGACAATGTCGGCAGTGTCAAAAATACGGTCTATGGTCGCTTGGTCAATCATAAAATCAAAAGCTATTTTTCGGAGTTTTTTGTCTTTACAAAGATAAGAAAAGCAATGGTTAAAAATGTGTTTTTGCTTTCATTTTTCGTCGAAATTAAGAATAGTTTTGACACTTCGTAAATAGCAGTGTGTTGATGATTATTTCAATAAATTAATTCAATTATTTTTTTGCCAACGCTACCCTTTACCCCCAAAGAAGGGTGCGGGTGGATTCCCTTTAAGAATAAAGGATGCGGCTAGGGCGGCTCCCTTTAGGGATAAAGGGTGCGGGAAGGAAGGCTCCCTCTAAGAATAAAGGGTGCGGGTGGGGGTATTACTCTAAAAGTTTTTTACACATATTTTCAA
>CAYOUD010000131.1:3317-8003 GCA_964407055.1 uncultured Bacteroidales bacterium
AACGAAGGATGCGGCTAGGGCGGCTCCCTTAAAAGATAAAGGGTGCGGGAAGGAAAGCTCCCTCTAAGAACAAAGGATGCGGGTGGGACTCCTTTATAAACAATCAAATTCATGCATATGAAAAATTATCCCAATCACCCCTTTCGCTTTCATTCATTTTTGTACCTTTAAACTTTTAAAATTCAACAAACAAAAAAAATGAAAACAGATATAAAATTAGTTAATTTTCGTTCTCCGGAAGACTCCGTTATTTATCTCATACACAAAGACACAGCGATTTCCGATTTGTCATTTACAAAAACAGAAGCCGCTTATCTAAAAGAAAAAATTGAGACAGATACAGATTTTATTCACATCAATTCTTATTTCAAACAATCATTTGTGATTGTCATTGATGAAAATGTAAATGATAAAGCCCGCGAAGTACTGAGAGAAAAAGCGTATAAAGCCTGTTCCATCATAAATGAACACAAACTAAAAGGCATTATTATTGATGACAAGAGCACTATTGCTACCGCTTGGTTTGATTTTGCTGAAGGACTGGCTTTATCGAATTATCAGTTCAACAAATATTTTAAAGCGCCAAAACGAAACAGTCTGAAAGAGATTTCCATTAAAAGCGAGCAGTGTGATGAAAGCAGTATTAAAAGCTTAAACGCATTGATTGAATCGGTATATTTTGCGCGGGATTGCGTTAACGAACCACACTCTTATTTGAATGCCGTTCGCTTTGCAGAATTGCTCGGAGAAACTGCACATAACACCGGATTGAAAGTGACAAGCTTTTTAAAAGCTGAAATTGAAGCGCATAAAATGGGCGGACTACTTGCTGTAAACAAAGGAAGCGAAGTCGGACCGAGCTTTACCATTATGGAATGGAAACCGGAAAATGCCGTCAATGAAAAACCGATTGTTTTGGTAGGAAAGGGAGTGATGTTTGATACCGGCGGAGTGAGCCTAAAACCAACAAAAGGCAGCATGGATTTGATGAAATCAGACATGGGCGGAGCTGCAGCAGTGGCCGGAAGCATGCTGAATGTCGCCAAATCAAAAATTCCTTTGCATATTATCGGGCTTATCCCGGCAACGGACAACCGACCCGGAAAAGATGCATACCTCCCACAGGATGTCATTCACATGTACGACGGCACAACGGTAGAAGTCTTAAACACCGATGCAGAAGGACGTATGATTCTTGCCGATGCATTGGCTTTTGCGAAACAATACAATCCCGAATTAGTAATTGATTTAGCAACCCTGACAGGAGCTGCTGAAGTAGCCGTCGGAATCAAAGCCATTGCCGCCATGGGTAACTCCCCCGAAAACATGGAGATACTCAAAAAGGCAGGATTTGCATGCCACGAGCGAATTGCAGAACTTCCTTTCTGGGATGATTATAAAGAACTTTTAAAATCTGATATTGCAGATTTACAAAATGTCGGCGGACAAAATGCTGGAGTAATTACTGCCGGAAAATTTCTGGAACACTTTACGGATTATCCCTACATACATCTGGACATCGCAGGTCCAGCCTTTTTAGAAGCTGCAGATTCTTATCGCGGCAAACAAGGAAGCGGTGTCGGTGTAAGACTTTTAAATGATTTTTTTTATTTTCGCATTCAAAAATAACAAACATAAAATTCAACAACTATGAACAAAATACGATTGGGAATAACCCACGGAGATATCAACGGGATCAGCTATGAAATCATCATAAAAACCCTGAGTGATGCACGACTACTGGATATGTGCACACCAATTATTTATGGTTCACCGAAAGTCGCTGCTTATCATAAAAAAGCGATTAACAACAATGAATTCACCCCAAATCACATCAATGAAGCATCACAAGCAAATCCAAAACGCGTAAATATCATAAATGTGATTGATGAAAACATCCGTGTTGAACTGGGGAAAAGCACGGAAGAAGCGGGCGAATCGTCTTTTTTGGCGTTAGAAGCAGCTGTTAACGATTTAAAATCAAACAAAATTGATGCACTTTTGACTGCACCAATTAACAAACACAACATTCAAAGAGAAGGTTTTAAATTTCTCGGACATACAGAATACCTTGCAGAACGTTTTCAAACCGAAAATTATCTGATGTTAATGATAAGTGATGATATTCGTGTTGGTGTCGTTACCGGACATTTGCCTATATCTGAAGTTGCAAGCCATATCACAAAAGATGCTGTTTTGAAAAAGATTAATGTGCTGAATAAAAGCCTTAAACAAGATTTCAAAATTCGAAAACCACGAATTGCAGTGCTGGGCTTAAATCCTCATATAGGAGACGAAGGGCTGCTGGGAAAAGAAGAACAGGAAATGATTACACCTGCACTTGAAGAAGCACGCGAAAAAGGCATTATGGCACTCGGGCCCTATCCGGCTGACGGATTTTTCGGCAATCATCAGTTCCGTAATTTCGATGCCATTTTGGCAATGTATCACGACCAGGGACTTGCTCCGTTTAAAGCACTTGCAAAAGACGGTGGAGTAAATTTCACCGCTGGACTTCCCATAATACGCACATCTCCCGACCATGGAACCGCGTATGAAATTGCCGGCGACGGGAACGCGTCCGAAGAAGCTTTCCGGAAAGCACTCTATCTGGCAATTGATTTGCATAAAAATCGCAGCGAAGAAGACGCGCTTAAACTGGCAGCTGAAAAAGAAGGACTCAACGATACAAATCAATAAAATCAGAAAAATCATGGACAAAACATATAAAAGACATCTCATCACAACGGCTTTACCATACGCAAACGGACCCGTTCACATCGGACATCTTGCTGGTGTTTATGTACCTGCCGACATTTATGTCAGATACATGAGATTAAGAAACAGAGATGTGCTTTTCATCGGCGGTTCAGACGAACATGGTGTGCCGATTACCCTGAGAGCCAGAAAAGAAGGTGTAAGCCCTCAGGATATTGTTGACCGATATCACAAAATCATTAAAAATGCCTTCGAAAATTTCGGTATCACCTTCGATATTTATTCCAGAACAACATCAAAAACACATTTTGAAACCGCTTCGGAATTTTTCAAAACCCTTTACGATAAAGGCGAATTTATTGAAAAAACGATGAAACAGTATTTTGACGAAAAAGAAAATCAGTTTCTTGCAGACCGTTATATTATCGGGACCTGTCCGAAATGCAGTTTTGAAGAAGCCTACGGAGACCAATGCGAAAAATGTGGCTCGTCACTTTCTCCCGAAGAGCTAATCGATCCACAATCAACCATATCTGGGAATCAACCGATTTTAAAAGAAACCACGCACTGGTATCTCCCGTTGGACAAATACGAAGACGAACTGCGGCAATGGATTCTTGAAGACCACAAAGAATGGAAACCCAATGTATATGGGCAATGTAAATCATGGATTGACGGCGGATTGCGCCCCAGAGCCGTATCCCGAGACCTGAACTGGGGCGTACCCGTGCCAATTGAGGGAGCTGACAACAAAGTGCTTTACGTATGGTTCGATGCGCCGATCGGATATATTTCTGCAACCAAAGAATTAACTACCGACTGGGAGAAATACTGGAAAGATGAGGACAGCCGACTTATCCATTTTATCGGAAAAGACAATATTGTGTTTCACTGCATTGTCTTCCCGTCCATGTTAAAACACGAAGGCTCTTATATCCTTCCGGATAATGTGCCTGCCAACGAATTTCTAAATCTTGAAGGAAATAAAATATCCACAAGCAAAAACTGGGCAGTTTGGCTGCATGAATATCTCGAGGATTTTCCCGGAAAACAGGATGTGCTGCGTTATGTCCTTACTGCAAATGCTCCGGAAACCAAAGACAACGACTTTACCTGGAAAGATTTTCAGGCAAGAAACAATAATGAGCTCGTTGCAATTCTCGGAAATTTCGTGAATCGCAGTTTGGTGTTAACCCATAAATATTTTGATGGAAAAGTTCCTGCTGCTGAAAAATGGGGTGAACAAGAAGAAACTATCATTAAGCAAGTGGGCAAATACAAACTTGGAATTGAGGAAAATCTGGAGCAATTCAAATTCCGTGAAGCATTGAAAAATTTCATAAATATTGCACGACTCGGGAATAAATACCTCACCGAATCAGAACCATGGAAACTCATAAAAACCGATGAAGCCCGTGTGAAAGGAATACTTAATGTTTGTTTGCAGTTATCAGCCCATCTTGCACATCTCGGAGAAGCCTTTTTGCCTTTTACCATGAAAAAGCTTCGTGAATATCTCAATATTTCTGAAGCATTATGGTTAGAAGACAATGATTTTCAATTACTTTCTGAAGGAGCTGAAATCAATAAACCCGGTTTGCTTTTTGAAAAAATTGAAGACAAACAGGTTCAATTTCAATTGGATAAACTTGAAGCAACCAAACAAAGTAATGCAGCTGAAAAGTTAGAAACGGAACCCATTAAAGAAGCCTGCTCATTTGATGATTTTATGAAAATGGACATCCGCGTTGCCCAAATAGAAACGGCGGAAAAGGTTGCTAAAACCAAAAAATTGCTCAAATTAACTTTAAATATCGACTCCGAAATCCGTACTGTTGTTTCTGGAATTGCAGAATATTACAAACCCGAAGACATTATCGGAATGCAAGTGCTGTATTTGGCAAATCTGGGGCCGAAAAAACTTCGAGGCATCGACTCTGAAGGCATGGTACTCATGGCAAAAGAACC
>CAYOUD010000132.1:0-7866 GCA_964407055.1 uncultured Bacteroidales bacterium
TAACCGTAGGATTTTGCTCTGTTGAGGTAGAAGGGGAACCACCATCAAATGTCCAGCTCCAAGTTGTGGGATAGTTTGTGGAATTATCCGTAAACTGAACAGTTTCTCCTACAGTAATTGTGGTTTGATCTGCTGAGAAATCGCAAACCGGAGGATCGGGCACTGCCACCGGATGATCTGCATGATAAGTTTCAAGATTAAAACCAGTAACGGTTAATTTTACGGTCCCATTAAAACTATGATTTATACTCACGTTTCCGGATGCATCAGTCATAGCAGAAGCTGGTTGTGAACCAGACTGCCATAAAGAAACAATTGCTCCTTCAAAACCGGAACCTTCAACTTGAACTTGTGTTGTATAAGTTCCCGGGCTAACTGACATATTGGTCAAGGTAATTTCTTTTGGCTGATCGGTACGTACTTGAAAGGATGGATCTCCAAAAATTGTCCACGTTTTGTACGTATCCCAATCTTGTGAATCACCAGATTCAGTAACCATCAATTCAGCAGCATTAAATGTGATTGAGCCAAACGTTGTACGACCATAAGTCGTTGTTGTCCCCGAACCAAGTGTATAATCATATCCTTGGACAAGTAAATCATTGGCATAATCCTGTCCACGCATAGGAGGTTGCCAAGGCTGATTCATAGTTGACATCCAAGTTGCAACGGCACCACCATCGGGATTTCTTAACATTCCCTCTGCAAGACAATCGCTACTCGCATGAAACGCACCAACCACACATGCAACTGAAAATGCAAATGGATACTTAGGCCCATTGCTGGATGACGAAGCATCAGAGACACTGTATCCGCTGGAAACCCAATAAGTATTCGCACCATGACCACAATAGTTAATTACACTAACACCACCATCAATTGCAGATTGAACACCACTAGCTGAAGCACTAGGATCAAACTCTTCATGACATGTTGTATAAGTTGTTGGTAACAAACGACCATCATGAATATTGCTAATCTGATCGTAATCCGGTTCATTATCATCCCCTATTCCATCTCCTTCTGAACTGGCAATACCAAGTGCATTTTTGTACCAAGTATCAGTATTTACAGCATCGCGCTCATATGTAATTGCTTTATTCACTTGCGCAGTAACATCAGTCGTGTTTTCTGCCGAGAGTCTACCAATAATAACATCATGATGATCGTCACCACCGGCAACACAACCCAACATAGGATCCATTGGCGTATTTTCAGAACCTCCTAAATCCGACTTAATTTCGGCCCAGTCACCGACCAGTAACACATAAAGCAAATTTGTATTTGCAGTATAAGCCGATTGGATATTCGAACCCACATTGGTGCCGGCTAAAACCTGCAATTCGTCCACATGATATCCTTTTTGTTGTTTCCACTCAATCCAAGGTTGAATTACGGTTGCATCACGGGAAGTATAAATAACGAGCACATCGCCAAATTCACCAATTTCCTCAGTCCAACGGGTGGAATTCTGATTATAATTCACAAAAATGGATCGATAAACCGGTGCCATTTCAACATTCACATCACCAAGTGCTGCCGGTAATGCATTAATCGGGTCTTCGGTGTTTTCGCTTATGCGGATACGCACCTGAGTATATACACGAAGGGTTTGCTGTACCGCATTGTAACGGAAAGGCTGTACACGAATATTTTGACCACGTACTTTTCGCAAAATATAAGGCTCACCGTCCTCAATAATTTGTTCAGGATACCAGTCATCCACGATTGATTCTGGATCGATTTGATATGGAATGTCAGTCGGATCCTGATTTCTATATATTACACCACGAGACGGAAGCATTGGCTCTACGAGTGAAATGTCCACATAACTCGACTCAATAATTTCCACATCCACATTTCTGTCAGAAGACAATTGCACCGGAATACTGACATAAGGCAATTCAGCCCATCCCCCGTTTGACAAATTAATATTTCCGGCAAATTGAAGTTCTGAAAACATTTGCCCGTCCTTCTCTACAACCTGAACATTGTATTTCTCCAGATTCACATCGAGCGTAAAGATATCACTCCGATTTTGCGTAAATTGAACATCAAACCCTTGCCCGAATGCGCTAATTGCAAGCATACTCAAAAGCAATAGCCCACCAAAAAATGATAATTTTCTTTGCATAATACTGATTTAATAAGTTAATAACACCCCATTTAATACATAAAATTACGAAAAAAAATGGAGATAATCTCACATTTCTCCTGTCTTTCGCCTTATAGAGTAAAAAATTATACGATTGGTTGCTTAGGTTTTGGATTTTTATAAATTATTTCTCCAAAATGTAATAGTTAGTTGTAATGTACAAATCTCGTAAAAACGGAATATGTGAAAATGGCGTAATCACTGTGCGGGGCTTTAACCCAAATTTTACTTCATAATTGGGATTTATGAGATAAAAATGACGAACGGCTTTTTGATATCCGGTACGACGAATAATCCGCTCAAAGCGATTAATTGAGATGCCGGTTTCTTTCACTTCTAACAACGCTTCAATCATAATTTCCGATTCACCAAAGGCTTTCAGTATTGGCTTATACAAAAAAACAGGGAGCAAATGGAAAAATGGCAATTTGGCTAGAAACTTGCTTTTGCAAACTTGCTGATGTCCGCCAAACGGATTCCACCAAGGTGGGAAGCCAAGGAAAAACCTACCACCAGGCTTTAAAAATTGTTTGGACATTTGCATAAATCGCTCCTGTCCGTGGATATGTTCCAAAACATCGCGCATAATGATGACATCGAATTCCCCCAAATCGGGCCGATTAAAAATATCATCACAAATAAATTCCAGCTTATCACAATTGGGGTGTTCTGCAAAAAAACGATTGGCATTATCAATTTTCCGAGTATTCATATCGACACCAACAATCCGTTTACAGCCCATATCAATAAAAGGCTTTAAATTTCCGCCTTCACCGCAACCAATTTCAAGTACTGAAATGTTTTCATCAATCTGCTTTGTTTTTTCAATGAAAGGAATGACGTGACGAGAGGTTGTTAGTGCCTGCTCGTTAAAATATTTTTGCCTGTTTTTATGTCGATCCTGCATAGTTTCTATTATGAATGGTAAAGGTATAATTTTTTAAATAATGGCAACAGATAAATTCCAAAACACACTTTCCTTCATTGTGAAAAATTGTTTTGCATTTTGGCGAATTGACGGAAATTCCCCATCTTCGTCATTGAAAAAAACAACGCATTATGGAAACACTCAAAGCTATCATGACACGGCGCTCTTATCATCAATTTAAAGATGAACCGGTTAGCAACGAACAAATAAAAACCATCCTGGAAGCTGCAATGAATGCCCCTAGTGCCGGCGATGGCAGACCTTGGCATTTTATGGTAGTAAAGGACAGAGAAAAACTGGATATGCTTGCAGAAAAAATTGACGAAGGAAATGCAATGTTCAAACAAGCAAAAGCTGCTATTTTGATTTGTGGGGATCCGAAAAAAGAAGGATTCCCCGGATTTTATCCACAAGATTGCTCCTGCGCTGCACAAAACATCTACCTAGCGGCTCACGATTTAGGTCTGGGAACCGTTTGGATTGCTATCTGGAGTGTTCCTCCGAGGATTAATGGCATTAAAGCAGTGCTGAATGTTCCCGACAATGTGGAACCGTTTGCAATTTTCCCTATCGGGGTTCCGGCAGAAACGCTTGACCCGGAATATCGCTATGATAAATCCCTCGTACATTATGATACATGGGAAAATCAAGACTGATAATTTTTAGAACTAAAACATATCAGAAAATGGTAAACTCCCTCATTTTTTTCATTTTCTGCTTATCTACAACCAAATGAACTCCCTGACAAACACAAGCCGCAGCCTGACAAACCTAATTTTTGTCTTGGCTATTTTAATTATGGCAGGAATATATGCGTATCAGGATTCATTATTTTACCGTCCGCAATCGATTCATGCGTGGCGACAGGCTGATTGTGCATCAATTACTCTGAATTATTATCAACACGACATGAACCCACTGCATCCTCAGTTCATAATCAAACCTCAGATGCGGGCAATAGTGGATTTGCTGCAACCAGCGAAATGCCAATACTGTACTACTTTTCAGCATCGCTTTATAAACTATTCGGACCTCATGAGTTCATTATCCGGCTGTTAAATATGCTCATTTTATTTCTCGGATTATTTTACCTTTTCAAAACACTACAACTCCTTTTAAATGATAATTTTTGGGCAATTATTGTACCGCTGCTCATGTTTACCTCACCGGCTTTAGTGTATTATGGCAACAATTATCTGTCCAATGTTTCGTCGCTGGCTTTTGTGTTTATTGCCTGGTATCACTTTGTGAAATACCTAAAAACAAAACGTCGAAAATCACTTTTGTGGATGATGAGCTTTTTTCTCCTTGGCGGGATATTTAAACTCCCCGCGCTGATGAGTCTTTTTGCGATAACAGGCTATCTGCTGCTAAAAGTCATACTGAAAAAACCATTTAAAAATCAACCGGAGATTAAACATAAACTGGGCTTCTTTACAGGTCTGGGATTTGTTTTACTGATTATCGGCGCATGGGTTATGTATGCCAACCTATACAATGCAAGGCATGCCTGTTATTACTTCTCAACCACAATTTTTCCTGTATGGAATCTCAACGGTGAGGAAATTAAAGAATTACTACAACATGTTTGGACACATTGGCGAATAGCATATTTCCATGACTCAATGCATCTCATTTTCCTTGCATCCCTGATATTTAGCTTATTACACATTCGTAAATTACGGAAAATGCATCTCGCCATCGGAATTTTCCTTGGATTACAGTTTATCTTCTTTGTTTTCCTGCAATTTCAAACCTTTAAAAATCACGATTACTACACCATCAACCTAAACATTCTTCCGCTCTTCATACTTGTTACCGCATTGCTTTTATTGAGTAAACAGTATCCAAAAATATTTCAGTCGCTTGTCTTTAAAATTATTTTTGTAGGATTACTGGCAGTAAATATTTATCACGCAGCATCGAAACAGCGTTTCAGACACGAAGGTTGGCCTAATAAATATTATCAGCTTAAAGCGGATATTTACAGCATTGAGCCATATTTACGTGAGCTGGAAATTACACCTGAAGACAAGGTGATTTTCATTCCGGACGGCACAAATGTCAGCTTGTATTTAATGAATCAACCCGGATGGACACAATATACCGATGCCCGTTTTAACCGTGCTGAACCCATCCGTTACAATCAGGATTCGGCAAGCATAAAAGCCTCCATTAATCGGGGTGCGAAATATTTGATTGTCAATAATGTGTCCGACTTAGAAACTTACGAATATATCAAATCCTTTACGCATCATCTTGAAGGTAAATATCGGGATGTATTAATTTTTAATTTACAGGATAGTACGAGAAATTTTTTCCCGGACAAAAAACCAATTATTGATTCGATTTTTTGTGATTTAGAGCAAATTCATCAAGAAAAATTTGTGTGTGTTGGATCAGAATACGGTTTAGGAAATGCAAAAAAGCAAAGCAATGAGCATGCATTTGAAGGATTGTTTTCCTGCAAAGTATTTAATGAAACACCCTACGCTCTGGCATTTGAGCTTCCGATGGGAGCAAAAAGTGGAGAGGTCTTTACAATTTCGGTTTGGCGATACGGCTCAGAAAAAGGGCAAATCGTTGCAAGTGCTGATGATGCATCGTTTTTCTACTTAAATAATTTTGAAATTGTTGATTCTCAGGATGGTTGGGGAAAATTGCAGTTAAGTTTCAGCATCCCGGAAAATATGGAAAATCGACATCTAAAAATTTATCTTTACAACCCTGACACAAATCCCGCCTGGTTTGACAACTATCGGATTATCCGCTATGCCAGTCCGTTTTCGTATTAAAGTTTTGCACTTCACCCGTAATTAAAACAGTATTGTCCATTTCAGGATTCCTTCATACTGTAAAATCGACGCTATGCTTTAACCAATATAATTGTTGCGTGACACCAGCTGTCAGTGGCTATTCGTTAGGATTTAGGGGTAACAGCAGATTTTTTTCGTAATAATCGGTGCTTTCAAAAATTTTATCTGCCGATTTGGCAATAAAGCCCGAATAGAGCTGTCCGTTTGTATCGGGATATCGCTTTGCAAACTCGTAATAGGTTACGGGAACTTCAAATTCACCTTCCTGAAACTGCATGCGCTTCATATTGGCTTTAATACTGGATTGCTCCAACAGCTCAGCAGGCGATCCCTTAATTTCGCCACTGGAATGGTTCATCAAAAAGCCATGATCTTTCAAAAACTGATTGGTTTTTTCCATTGAGTTGAGTTTCTTAAGATGCGTTACGCTCACGGTAAAATGATTTGCGGTAAATCCGTAAAGGTAAAACCAGGCCGCATATTCTGACTCTTTGCGGAGCTTGTTATACACCTCATATAAAGGGGTTTCCTCCCACACATTTCCGGCAGTTAATATCTCCGGTTCAGATGGCAAGTTTGTAGGAATTTTCGCTGCAATTTCCGACACTTTTTCTTGAAGAAATTCAGAAAAATCTTCTGTTTTTAATTGGGAAATAAACACTCGGGGTGCGTCTTTCATGCTTTTATGCTCAAAGTGCTTTGCATAAAGATGCTTTGCTTCAAACTGATATTCACCTTTAAATTCGTATCCCACATTGATAAAATGCTGTGACAACACATCAACATTAACGGAAGGATGATTAACCGTTCTGAATGCAATGTGATCGTTAATCACAGCTTCGCCTTCTTTCACAAAAAGATCGTGAACCCGTTTTGCTTCTGGATTTCTTGTGGTATAATCAGCCCAAAGGTCTTGAAATAAGTCGTTTGTTTTTTTTAAAATTTGATATTTCTTTGGGAAACAAAAAAAAACGAAGACTGTTCACAGAGTGAGATTTAGCAGCCAAAACTGACCTACCGTTTTTATGTGTGTGTGGCAGATTGCATGGATTAAAGTTAACTACTATTTTATTCTGCCACATAAAACTCATCAAACACACAGAATTTTGTTCCTGTGATATTTTTATTTTCATCTATTTTTTCAATTAAAACTATCCTAATTTCTCATAACGAAAAGCAGATTCCATAAGTTCTATTTCTGATCTTGAAATTCCAATGCTTTTTGCAAAAGATTTCCACTGACTTACGATAGATGTAACCTCATGTAATATCGATTTCATCTCTATGCGGTTTAACTGAAAATACTCTCCAACACTCATCGCCAACTCAAAATCAAGTGCATTGTTTTCGGAGTCAATATTTAGAGACAGTCCATTTTTATCAATCGAAGGATTAATATCATAGGCAGGTGAAAGGTGCCAACCATCATCTTGTAAGATAAATCCATGATTCCGTAAATGGTCATCAGTATTTGATATTGCAATATTGAATATAATTCGTCTCCATAATTGATGCAAATCATTTTTAATATTTCCACCGGAAAATTGAATGAATTCTGCAAGTTCTAAATAACTTGCAACAGCTTCCCTTAAATTTTCTTCGCAATTACCTGTCATTATCATTGCAGATGCAAAATGTATTCGCTCTCCATTAAAACGATCAAATCGTTTAGTGAAAAATGTATGATATCTACCCATTATTTTTTCTATTCGAGATTCAGACATAGTAATTTTAGACATAACTGCTAATTTGTATGCAAGATACTCCCATAATGCTTTATCAATTGAATCGTTTTTCGAAGGAAATTTGGCAATCCAGGGGTGATTATTATTATCCAATATATTTGCTTTAGGCCTTGTACCTCCAAGTGAAGATCCGGGGGTAACCAATATTGATAGCCATTTATTTATTTCAGAACTATCCTTATCTGACTCTAGCATCTCAACACTGTACTGAAGCTGTCTTAA
>CAYOUD010000133.1:0-7849 GCA_964407055.1 uncultured Bacteroidales bacterium
TTTGATTCACAATCGGTATTAACATCTGACTATTTGCGGTGAATTTTTCGGGTTAATATCTTACCGGATAAAACGCTTCAATTCCAATGACATATTTTGAGTTTTTTGTCAGTCGGAATGGAATTTGGTCTGTAATCGACATCGCCTCATCGTCGTATTGTTCATCATATTTTAATTCAACAACCGGGTAATTGTCGATTTGTTTCGGATTAATTGTGAAATTAATATTGGGATGTATTGCCTGATATCGCACGTTTTCATCAATTGTAATCCGATATTTTCCACTCGCATCCAGAAAATAGTAGCGATAATAACGATTTAATATGGTGGGTCTTAATCGCCTCAGTAGGTTAATTACATCAGTTGGTAAATCCGCTTCTGCCAATTTTAAATAACCCGACAAAGCGGTTTTTGAACGGATGATTTCAGAAATCTGTGTTTTTGGTAATTTGTATTGCTTTTTATCTCCGACAAAGGCAGACTTTATTTTAATTTCCAGCACAGGCTCTACGGATTCGGCTAATAAATCACCATACCAACGAATTCTTACTTTTTTACGCTCACTTCTGCCATGTACGTTGTCGTAATAATTATCAAAGCCTAAACTGTCCAGATAAAGGTTGTTTACATAGCGTGGATGATACAAAGGACTAAAGAACGACGGCAATGACAAAACAATTTGCTTCACCTGAGCAACTGTCAATGATTCAGGTACAAATTTGCGCTCGTAACGTTTGCGTATGAGATTGAGATTTGATTCCATGCAATTATTCGGCATCAATAAATGAAACACGAACGGTGTCATTAATTTTTTGTAAATCTTGTTTACACGATTCCAGACTTATTGGATTCTTGGGTTTGATGTCGAAACTCATCTCCAGCATGGTTTTTTCTTCATCGTAGCGTTTTAAATTGTATTTTTTAAAATGACGGTCAATCGTTGTCATTATTTCACTCATACTTTCCTTTTTAGGATTCTCCATGCGAACGATAAAGTTAAATGCGACGTGTTTATTGCTTGGTTTGATGAAATGGCGCACCCAAATAACACCGAGTATAATAAGAAAGGCTGCAATCGTAACACCCGCCTGATTGGCTCCCATTCCCAAACCGATGGCAACTGAAACAAAAAGATAAGACAACTCTTCAGGTTCTTTTATGGCTGCACGATAACGAATGATAGATAACGCACCAACTAAACCGAGTGATAATGCAACAGAACTCCCGATTAATGTGATAATTAACATGGTTGTTAATGAAACCAGCACAAAGTTATAGGCAAACCGACTTCGGTTTGACAGGCTATGTGCGCAGGTTCTGTACGTATATTCAAGGATAATTGCTAGCACAATGCAAATCAGAGCGTTGATGATGAACAGCCGAACGTCAATGGTTTGAGGTTCAAAGTTGAAATAATTTATTAGCCTATCGTAATTCATGATGTGTTTATTTAATGATTAATAAAATTGCAATTTTAAATTTTGTGAATTCCCTTTATATGTTTTACCGTTTAGTTTCAATTCCGAACCCATTTCAATGACATGCAGTTCAATGACATTTTTCACTGTGCTTTCAGTAATATGTATAGTTCCAGGTCCAAATTCGAGTTTCTTTTCCAACAATAAAAATCCCATGTCTGCTCCATCAATATGGTTGTTCTCTCCTTTTATGCTTGAATGGTCTTTTGCGGACATGCCTGTAACTGCATCACGAATTGTGCAATTATTTACAATTAAATCGGATTGTTCTCCCGAGCTTATTCCTTTGTCTCCAACTTTATCCATTGTGCAGTCAGTAATTAATATTTGAGAACCTGAAAAGTCGATTGCATCATTTCCGGAATTTATAAAGACACTGTGGCTTAATTTTCCCGTACAAAAATCTGAATCAAACGCATCTGAGAAGGTGTTTTCAAATTTACATTGGCTGACATCAAAATCAGATCGAATGATATTTAATGCATCTTCACTTTGATTGTTGCTAAAAAGACAGTTTCTTAAAATTACATCTGATTCATAAAAGGTTACTGCGCCGGTTAAAGTCCATCCATTATATGAAATTGTATTTTGATTGATAAATTGGCAATGACTTACTTTGCATTTATCATCGGTTTGATGATTTGCTCCGAAAACTGAAAAATATCCAGAAATACTGTCCTGAGAAATAATTTGTACGGGTTTATCTGTTAGCCCGTATATTTCAACCGGTGAAAAAGCAATTAATCCTGCGCCTTCAGAAAAATGAAGCTTTGCACCTGCCTTTATTACAAGTTTCGCTTTTTTTGGTATGACAAGCGGTGTTGAAAAATAATAGTCGCCTTCGGTAATGACAAAACGGTTTCCTTTTCGAAAACTACTGTCTATTTGGTATTTATTGTAAAGTTCGTTTCTTGCATTATATGTATGAGGTGCGGGGAGAGAAATGATTTTAGTTTTTTGTTGTTGCTTATCTCCTGTTTTGAAATACAAATATTTATAATCAAAATCAGGATGTGGAATATTGGCTTCGCGATAAATATTTCCTTGTAAAAATTTAGGCTGGTTTGTAAGATTGGTGCGTTGTCTGTCCTTTGTTCCGAAACCGACAAATGTAATTTCTTGATTTGTGAGCAGTTGAATGTGAATCGTTTCCCCATGGGGTGAATATGCATTAACACAATGTGCTGTGTTAATATTTTCGGATTTTGTCACTGAAACGCCGGGAAAATCACCACCTAATCTGGCATAATGTTCGGGTATTTTGTTGTCTAAAAACATTGCCTTAAATCCGGTTAAACTATCTCTAATTTGCTGTGCCCGTCTTGTCATTTTATCTAAATCAAAATGATAATATGCAAATTCTTTCCGGATCATTGCTTCATACCGATTAATCTCATCGTTATATTTTTTTTGATATGATCTTAAGAACGCAGGATCGCTGTAATATTCGAGTGCATTAAAGTAAGCTTTTCTGAAATCCGAATCTTTCATCAAATGCATGTAACGACTTTCAATCACAGATTTCGGTGTTTCATGGCTAAAGCCCAATAAATCTTTTTCCGGATTGAATTTTTCATTGTTAATATAACAATCAAAAACAATTGGTTGTAACCTTGAAATTACCGGATTATAGTAAAATCTTTGATTGTGCCAACGAAATGCATGCAAAGCATAAAAGCAGTCCAATAAGGCAAATGTTTTTGCCGTTTTTTCAATGTCGAATATTTCACTTGCTTCGGCTGTTTGCCAACGATAATAGTCAAGTAAATTTTGACCTAAGTCAAAAGATGTTGTCAGAGCGGGGGTTTTCCTGATTTTTTTCTCACCAAAGGCTCTTATCTCTGTGGTTTCAAACGCTTGATCAGCTGGGATTTTAGTTCGCATATTATCCCAGAATTCAAATTCATCAAATTTTAAAATCGGACCCTCTCGATGTTTCGCCGATTCGATAACTTGTTTTTTGAAATGTTCTTCGTACGCATAAACGCCTTTTGAATCACCGTTTAGATAAAGGTTAATAAAACCGTATCGTGTTGCCAAAAGCCCTTCGTCTAACGCAATTTGATGTAAAAACCATTCATTTAAAAAATCTCTTGTTGCAGGTGATTGTACGGAAAATTCACGCATTCCTTTCCACGAATCTTCAGTAATTTCAATTCGAAACGACCATTTGTCGCCAATGAGGTGATCCAACCAATCCCCTTTAAGTCGCATTTCAACATTTTTTAATCTCCCATCAGTATTAATCAAGGCAGTTATATTTTTTTTGCATTCAGGAAGAATTGTACCGGCTTCATAGGCTTTTTCTCGAAAGGATGTTAAGCGATATAGCGGCTCATCGTTAATCAAAACATCCATAAAATCCAGACTGTCCATTTTGGGATATTTGCGTTCCGGAACTTTTGATATGCTTAGTGAATCGAGCCAAACATCCTGGTTTTCTTTATTCCAGATATAAACTTTTATGCTGCTTTGGGAAAGGTTTGGCGGTATGAAAAATTCAGTTTGTAAGCTTTTCCACCCACCGGGATGCGTGGACACCTGTTTTGACACCTCGTAAAGTTCGCCTTCAGCTTGCGCAACTAATATAGGGTTTGCATCTGTATTGCAAACAACTTGCATATTCACATAATGGTCATGACTGTGTTGTGCATTAATTTCTCCAATGTTTTGGAATGTTTTGTCTGCAGGAATAAATAAACTCTGTTTCCCCTGAAATGCAATGTCGTTGGTAAGCAACCCCTCAAAATCTGCAAGTTCGATGCTTTTGTTTTTCGGTAAGCTGTCATCTGCTTCAAAGCCTAAATATAGATGGGTTTCTGTGGCAAGCGTATTAATCCGAGTTGTCAATTTAGAGTGAATAAACAACAATGCGAGAACAAGTATAATACTTGTAATTATTAAAGCGATGTGTTTAGTCTGGAGTTTTGCCATCTTTTTAATTGTGAAACGCAAAATTAATAAAAATGGGATGACTTTGATGTTGGAGTTAGAAAAAAATACTTATTTTATTTTTGTTGAGATAAAAATTATCTATTTTTATAAAATAATTAGTTATAATTTAATGTGATGTGTGATTTTATAAAAGCTTGTCCATTACGTGGCACAGATAGATTTAGCATTCTATTGATATTTGTTTTGTTTTCTTTACGTTTATTTGCCCAACCAACAAATGAAAAGTATAAGGATGAATGTAAGGATATGATGATTTATAATGACCAAATTTATCTTTCTGGAATAACAAAATCTTTAGGGAATGGAAACCGTTGCGGATATATTGCAAAATACAATACAGATGGTGCTTTTTTAACCGAATTTTTTTGGGGGAAGGTTGAGACAGATGAATTTCATAAGATTAGTTTTTCTGACGGTGCGATTTTTACTACTGGTATTTCATATTGGAGAGCGGGAAACTCAAATGAAATTGTAACAGCAAAGCTTGATAGTGACCTAGAATTAGAATGGATAAAAAATTTTGGGGGTTTACACTGGCAATATGGCTTTGCATTAAGACGATTGTCGGATGAGAGTTTGGTTTTTGGTGGTATGGATAGAGTGTGTGGCTTAGGCTCTCCAATTGTTGTTAAATTGAATCCTTCAGGTGAAACAATTTGGCAAAATAATTATGGGGACTGTAGTTCTGAATATCTTGTTGATATTGCAGAAAAGGAATCTGGTGATTTAAAGCTTCTTACATCTTTGGGTGGTTTCTATAATTATGGTACTTTATGGAGTACAACCTATATTGAAAAAGCTGATATTGTAATATATGATGTTACTTCTGAAGGTGATGTAATCGCGGTCGATACAATTGCAGGGACTCAACATGATATTCCGGTAAAAATAGAAAAACATCCTAATGATAAATTTGTTCTATTATCTCATTCTCAGTCTTATTCTGAAAATAAAAGCTTTGATATTTGTATTCATTTCTTGACACATGATAATACCATAGAGGCTGTCAAGATATTTGGTGGTGAAAATTACGAATATGCTTCTGATATGGCGTTAGATTCTGAGGGAAATATTCATATCATTGGTACAAGTGCTAGTTTTTATGATTATCCAGTTATTTATTATCTAAAATTGGATGCTAATGGAAATTTGTTAGAAGAAAAAACAGTTGTTCCTGAAAATCATGCATATGGTGCATCGTTAGCTTTGCATAATGATACTGTTTTTATTGCAGCAAATGTGAAATCTGTGGACGATTACGGAAAAATTATTTTAATTAAAAATTTTGAAATTTGTGATACTTTTTTTGTTAATGATAGAATACCGGAAATCACGATATATCCAAATCCCACCACCGGTATTGCATTCGTAGATGATCATAGTTTTTTTAAGAATAGCGATGATGCATATATCTCTGTTCTTGATATTAACGGGCGTTTGTTGAGCAAAAGTAAGTATAATGGGGGTAAGGTTCAAATGGATTTTTCCGAATTCGTATCCGGAAATCTCATTCTTATAATAAGTGACGGTAAATACAACGTGTCACAAAAAGTTATTTTAAAATGATTAAAAAACTAGTTTTCACTTTTGGCTTTTTATTCTTATCAATTGTAAATGCAGTTTCACAGGATACATTAAAATATTTGTTTCTGGGACATACTTATCGCGGACCATATCTAGTTGATACCCGGGTCGAATTTCTGGATAAAACAAAATATGAATACATATGGTTGGGCGGGGATATTTGTTCTGACACATTTTTAGATTACCAATCCTTTGGTTATTTAGATACGTTGCTTCGTATTTCTAACCCACATCATTACTGGTCTTTGGGTAATCATGATGCACGTAATGGTAATGTTGATTGGTTTACAGAGTTTACGGGAAAGAAAACATATTATGCTGATTTTTTTCCTAATATAAGTGCTTTCGTTTTTGATACAAATATTACCCCCGCAGATTGTGAGAATTTAGATGCACAATATAACGAGTTTTCAAATTTATGTGATACAATACAAAATTCCTCTCATCTTTTACTCTTTTTTCATTGGGGCGTATGGGTTGATGTTCCTGGTATTCCTCAACCCAGTTCCTACTGCCATAGTAATTTACGCTATTGGAACGGAAATTGTGATTCTGTCAACACTAATTTTGCCCAAGTAATCTATCCCCAACTTGTGGAGGTTCAGAATCGGGGTGTTGATGTGATATGTATAATGGGCGATATGGGAGCTTCCTATAAAACCGTAAATTTTATGTCAACTGATGGTGTCAAATTTCTTGGATGCGGTTTAAATAATCATTTGATTTATGACCCAAATGAACGCTATAAAAATCAAAATGATAGAGTCTTGGTTTTTTCTCATGTTCTCGAAGAAAATAGGTTGTCATATCAATTTTTAGATCTGGATAGTTTACTTTATGTTCAAGAAGGATATAATTATTTAGCGAAATTGGAATTTAATCTCGATGATGATTTTAATTCTGAAAATTTAGTACAAGAAGGGCCGGATAATTACGTGTATTCATTACCGGCTAGCGACAGTTTATTGGTTATAGATAGGGATATTGTATTTAATGGAAGTACAGAATTATTTGTCTCGTTAGCCATAAAACCATTATGTGAAGTGAGTGGGGATGTTAATATTGAACTAAATATTTTTGGAGATGATGATGGGCTAATATATAGTGATGAAATTTCCATTCCTGATATGCAATCTTATGAATTTACTTATTTTGAAGGGCATCGGATGGTTGATTTAAATGAGAATTGTCGAATAGTATGTCAAATAATTAATAATGAAGGATGTAATGTTAAACTTAATAATATAGCATTACGTTACAGACATTAACCGTTTCCCTACAACAGCCATAAAAAAAATAAATAACTCTCCACATACAAACCATAATCGTGCAAGTACTGAGAAGCTCACAGCTTGACTCGTTTCCACTCCCAAGAAAACAAATAAACTGACCATAATCCCTTCACGTACGCCAATTCCTCCTGGGACAATAATGGCAAGAATCCCATAAATGGCACTAATGGGAAAAATAAATGCCGACACAAATGAATCATGAATTCCAACCGCTTGTATCAGGAAATAAAAGGATAGTATCCAGCAGCCCCAATACAATATGGTATAAAGTCCTAGTTTAAGTGCTTTGGAAACAGATATAAGAGGAATGTCAATGGGCTTTTTGAATAATTTACTTAAGATGTTTTGAATAACATTGTGTATTGGTTTAATAAATAGAAAGACTGCTATTCCCACAGATGTACTGACAATAATCCATGGAATGTACCACGGAAAATCAAAATACAGAATGGGAAAAAAGCTTATTAACATCCCTGTCATGATAAAAATAAGCTGTTCTTTCAATGACACAATGGAGCTGTCTTTACCGGAAATCTCGGA
>CAYOUD010000134.1:0-7800 GCA_964407055.1 uncultured Bacteroidales bacterium
ATGAGAAACGCTGAAAACCCTATGGGAACAAATTTTGTGCAAATTTTGTGCAAATTTTGTGCAAATGAGGGCAGAGCCAAGCTTGCTTGAGCTATGCCGAGTGCAGCCAAAATTATTAAAATATAATAAACAATCTGACTGCGTTAAAATTTCTCTAAATAGCTATGGCTATTCAGAAAAATTTGTGCCTTGCATCTTATTCATTAAATTTGTTTCTTGAAAGAAAAGAATTATTAGAAGGCCCCTTAGTATATTGACATATGCAAATACGCTTAATTTTGCGATGAATAATGCAGGCTAAATCAGCCCATTCATAAATATTCATGCTTTTTTCAATGCTTTAGTATCAAAATTAACAAAGGATTCGTACAAATCATAGAAAATGTGTTCTTTTGTTATTGGATGCAACCAATCGTTAACATTTATTATCTGTAAACTAGTCCAAAATGCGCGAACTCGATGACATAGTCAAAGGATGTCAAAATATGGACAGGAAGGCCCAAAAGGTCTTGTATGATCGCTACTCCCCGATTTTATTTGGTATGGCTATGCGATATGCATCCTGCGCATCAGAGGCTGAGGATATGTTACAGGAAGCGTTCATTAATATCTTCAAGCATGTTAAGCAATACGAGGGACACGGCTCGTTTGAAGGTTGGATGAAACGAATATTAATTAATGCTGCCATTGGATATATACGAAAACATAAAAAACACATTAATGATAGTTTTGATGAAATACAAGAAATAAAAATAAAAGATACAAGTTTTGAAACACGCGATTTTACAAAAGAAGAACTCATGTCAACCATCAATGAATTGCCGGAGGGATTTCGACTGGTATTTAACCTCTACGCCATTGAAGGTTACAAGCATCGTGAAATTGCTGAAATGCTAGGGATACAAGTCGGCACATCAAAGTCGCAATATTCCAGAGCAAGAAAGATTTTAATGAATAAATTACAAGTTTTAAGTAAAATGCCGGAAGACAGAGTGTCATGAAAGATAGAAACCACATAGACGATCTGTTCAGAGATGGATTATCAAACCAGCAGGTTACTCCCCCAAAATCAAATTGGAAGGGGATGCAATCTTCGTTAGATAATATGCGTCTGGAACATCTTGCCAAAGTGAAGCTTGCAAATCAGGCAATCACTCCGGCTAAATCTGTGTGGCAAAAAATTGCAACCAAACTCTGGTGGGAACAATTTATTCATTTTTCTGCACTGAAATTCAATATTTATTATGCTGCTGTTGGCGTGGTTGGAATTACCAGTGGTGTCATCATCTCGAATCAGGTAAATACAGAAATTTATCATCCTGAAAAACAAATGCATATAGAAATGTTGCAATCACGTGATGCATATAATTATGTTGATTTACTCGAAATGGAAACACTGAATCCAACACAGGTTTCAAAGCAAAATAATCAAATCGAGATAAGCTCAAATCAACAAAGCAACAGCGGGGAAATTGCACATAATAATAATGCAACCACAAAACTGACTGCACAATTAACGCCTCGTACTACCGAAACTCCAACTGATAATACAGAACAGAGCGCAACAGAATTAAGCTCTAATTTTCAGGGAGATACAAAAACTCGGATCACAGAAAATCAAGCCGACAATGACATTACAAAACCCCAAATAATCGGGATGCCATTGATATTGGATCAGCTTGTCCCAATTCTGATATCTGCACAGCAAATTCATATTAAAAACTATTCAGAACGTGCTGACACGCTCGGATACGATTATCAGGGAGAACCAATAGTAAAAGACTTAAGCTTTTTTGAGCAAGGCTATTCGGCAGGTGCGATTTTCGTCAAACAAGATTTTGAATTTTTAAACCCTGAAATGCAAAATGCGTACTTGACCAATCAGGATTATAGCCAGTTCTCGTATCGTTTCGGCATCCGATTTAATTATGTTAAAAATAATTATATTGTACAAACCGGATTATATCTGGCAAATCTAAACAACACATTCAAACATACAACGACACATTTAATCATTCATGACGATACGCCAAAACTCCCATATCTTGAATACACATGGCCATACGAATCCGATACAGTAATTGAATACAAAACTCATGAATACAATAATTCCTATTCGTTCATTGAACTTCCGATTTTGGCAGGAGCACATTTTGAAAATGAAAAATTTGCAGTGAATTTGAAAACAGGACCGATTTTTAATCTAATTACAGGTGTAAATTCAAAACTCTTATTGGAATCTGACCAAATTATAACCACCGTGCAGCGAAGTAATTTCATACGTCCGGGAATTCGTTGGGAGTTAAGTGCTGATTTGATTTATCGCTTTAATAACCACGTGAGCGTCTTTATTGAACCAAGTTACATTCATGATTTAACAAACATGTTTAATAAAAATTACGCAGTAAAAAGTCGCTTTAAAGGATATTCAGGAAGTGTTGGGATTTATTATCGGTTTTAATTAAAAAAAAGCCCCGTCAACTAACGCCAACGGAGCCATTCTATAAAACAATAGGCTATATTGTCATAATATCTTCTTCTTTGAATTTTGCCATATCATCCACTTCTTTGATGTACTTATCATGGATATCCTGAACTTTATCCTGATAATCATTGGCACTATCTTCAGCTAAACCATCTTTTTGCATCTTTTTGAGTTCGTCGTTGGCTGAACGTCTTTGTCCTCGAACGCTAACTTTCGCATTTTCAGCAACTTCTTTAGCACGTTTCACCAATTCACGGCGACGCTCTTCAGTTAATGGTGGGATGGAAATACGAATAATTTCTCCGTTATTTGCCGGTGTAAAACCCAGATTGCCAACCATAATTGCTTTTTCAATCACCGCAATCAGTGATTTATCCCAAGGCTGTATCATTATTGTTTTGGCATCGGGAGCAGAGATATTAGAGGCTTGCGGCAAAGGTGTCATAGTCCCATAATAATCAATCATGATATCATCCAGAATCCGGACATCTGCTTTTCCTGCGCGGATTTGCACATATTCTTTTTCAAGATGCTTAATCGCGCCACTCATTCCTTCTTTTGTTGTCTCAAGTACTAATTTAGCTTCGTCTTCCATAGTTTTCAATTTTTATCCTGCTAATTTATATCATTATCAATTAATGTACCAACTTTTTCATCAGAAATTACAGATTTTAAATTACCAGGCTTATTCATATCAAACACAATGACTGGTAAATTGTTTTCCTGACATAGTGTAAATGCAGTCATATCCATGATTTTCAATTGCTTTTCATAGGCTTCGGCAAAGCTTATTTTTTCATATTTAGTTGCTGTCGGGTCCTTTTCTGGATCACTTGAATAAACACCGTCAACACGTGTCCCTTTCAAAAACACATCGCATTGGGTTTCAAGGGCTCGCAAAGCGGATGCTGTATCTGTTGAAAAATAAGGATTTCCGATTCCTCCGGCTAAAATAACAACAAATCCTTTTTGCATATAATTGATGGCAGATTTTGCATGAAAACGTTCCCCTACCGCATTCATTTCAATGGCGGTAAACAAGCGAACTTCAACTCCGGCCTTTTCTAATCCGGAACGCAACGCAAGGGAATTGATTGTAGTAGCTAACATACCCATTTGGTCACCGGTTATACGGTCAAAACCATCACTAACACCTGATAAGCCACGAAATATATTTCCACCGCCAATGACGACACTAATTTGCACACCGGTTTCATGCAAAGCGGAAATTTCAGTAACATATTGTGACAAACGATCACTGCTAATCCCAGATTGTTGATCGCCCATTAGTGACTCCCCGGACAATTTTAATAATACACGTTGATATTTCATGAAAATTAATTTTGTAATAAAGATAAAAAAAAAGAGCTATTACAAGCTCTCTTTTGAAATTATTTTGTTTCATTGACTACTCTGCCAATGCCCAACGTTTAAATTCAACAACAGTCAAATCTTTATCCTGCTGTTGCAAATACTGTTTAATTGTAACTTTATTATCACGAACAAAGGCTTGATTTAACAAGGTATTTTCTTTCATGTATTTATTAACTTTACCTGTAGCGATTTTATCTAAAATTGCTTCTGGTTTACCTTCGTTCAATGCTTGCTGACGTCCGATTTCAAATTCTTTGTCTTTCACATTTTGTGGAACACGGCTTTCGTCAACAGCAATTGGGTTCATTGCTGCAACTTGCATAGCAACGTTACGAACAACTTCTGAATCAGCGGCTTTATTTGTTGCTACGATTGTACCGATTTTATTACCCATGTGAATATACGCATCAACATAAGGTGCTTCGAGCTTTTCATAATAGCTTAAGTCCACTTTTTCACCGGTTACACCGGATTGTCTGATAATCATTTCCTCAAGTGTACCATCCTCAACCTCAATAGCTTTCAACGCTTCAAGATTTTCGGGTTTTTTATCAAGGGCAATATCAGCAATTTTATGAGCAAAACTAACGAAATCATCATTTTTTGCAACAAAATCAGTTTCGCAATTCAAGCAAACAACCACTCCAAATTTATTGTCTTCAGTTGTTGTCGCGATTACAGCACCTTCAGTTGCTTCGCGGTCTGACCGTTTATTAGCAATTGCTTGACCACGCTCGCGTATGATTTTCTGGGCTTTTTCAAAATCACCATCAGCTTCAACAAGGGCTTTTTTACAGTCCATCATTCCGGCTCCGGTTAATTTACGCAGCTTACTTACTTCTGCGGCAGTTATTTTAGCCATTGTATTTTATTTTAATGCGTTAATATTTATGATTCTTTAGATTCGTTTTTAGGAACATCCTCTTTTTCAGGATTTTCTTTTGCTGCAGTTTTTTTAGCTTGTGCTTTTTGCTCTTGTTTAACAGCCATCTCTTTATCTGCATTACGCTCATCAATACCTTCAGTAACCGCATCACACACAACGCTCATGATTAAATCAATTGACTTTGATGCATCATCGTTTGCAGGGATTGGAAAATCAACACCTATCGGATTAGAATTTGTATCAACAATTCCGAATACGGGGATATTGAGTTTTTGTGCTTCACGAACCGCAATATGTTCTTTACTAACATCAACGACAAAAATTGCAGCAGGTAATCTGTTCAAATCAGCGATACTACCCAATGTTTTTTCAAGTTTTGCACGTTGACGTTCAATTTGTAAACGTTCACGTTTTGATAAATTTGCTAATGTTCCGTCAGTTAGCATTTTGTCGATGGAATTCATGCGTTTTACAGCACGGCGTATGGTTGGAAAGTTTGTCAACATTCCACCTGCCCAACGTTCAGTAATATAAGGCATACCGATTGCTTTCACACGCTCCGCAACTATGTCTTTCGCCTGTTTTTTAGTGGCAACAAAGAGAATTTTCCGACCTGATTTTGAAATTTGTTTGATAGCATTTGCAGCTTCATCAATTTTCACAACTGTTTTGTGCAGGTCAAGAATGTGGATACCGTTGCGCTCCATAAAAATATAGGGAGCCATGTTAGGATTCCATTTACGTTTTAGATGTCCAAAATGAACACCAGCTTCTAATAATTCATTGAAATTTGTTCTTGGCATAATTTTAAAATTTTGTTTACATTCTGATTTCTCAACCACCGGGTAGCCCCTTGGAGTCCCAGCAATTTAGATACTAAACAAATCTATTTGCTAAGCAGCAAGATTAACGTTTACTAAATTGAAATTTCTTACGAGCCTTTTTCTGTCCTGGTTTTTTCCGCTCAATAACTCGTGGGTCGCGTGTTAAAAGTCCGTAAGGCTTCAAAAGCGCACGATTCTCTTCATCCACTTTGACCAAAGCTCTGGCAATACCAAGTGCCAAAGCATCTGCTTGTCCACTTGTGCCACCTCCGTCAATAATGGTTTTCACGTCAAATTTACCCATGTTTTCAGTAACTTCAAAGCTTTTTGTAACCACTTTTTGTAGTTGTGGCACAGTGAAGTATTCTTCAAACTTACGATTATTAATGGTAATATTACCTTTACCCTCACTCAGATATACTCTGGCGACAGCGGCTTTTCTACGTCCTACTGTGATAATTGTATCCATAAGTTTTACTTAATAGTATTTAAATCAAGATTTTTTGGTTTTTGTGCACTTTGATCATGTTCTGAACCAACATAAACATAAAGATTATTGAAAATCTTTTTGCACAATCGATTGTTTGGCAACATTCCTTTCACCGCCATTTCCACAACTTTATGTGGTTGCTTTCTGAGCAACTCCTCTGGAGTGGTTGTTCGCTGTCCACCAGGATAACCAGTATGACGAATATAAGTTTTGTCGGTCATTTTCTTTCCTGTCAAACGAATCTTTTCAGCATTGATAACAATTATGTTATCGCCACAATCTACATGCGGGGTAAAGCCTGGTTTATGTTTACCACGAAGGACAATTGCAATTTTTGATGCAAGCCGTCCAAGCACTTGATCTGTAGCATCAACAACGAACCATTCTTTTTGAACAGTTTCCTTGTTTTCAGACTTTGTTTTATAACTTAAAGTATCCACAATAATTCTCTTTTACATTAATATTCAATCATTTACAAGTACCGTTGACCAAACGGACTGCAAAAATACAATGAATTATTGATATCAACAAGCCTTATCAACAAATAATTTAATAATAACTCATCAAATTTCAGATATTTAGGGTAACTAATGGTTTATTCCTGTTTTGTGCATTGGGGCACCCACTTTTAATTTTATATATTTTAAGGCTATCAATAATCTACGGATTATTCAAATCAAAAAAAAGTTCCCAATAATCAAACACGTTTATTCAGGCGTGTTGTTTTGGTGTATAAAAAGTTGCATTGTAATCCAACAAAAACTTTTGTTTTTAAACATGTTTTACTGGTTGTAGCTATATTAGGGGGGGGGGGATTCGTATAATTTGATGAGAAATTAGTGAGAAATCCTTGCAAATTGCTTGGTTTTGGTGTATATTTGAATGGAGATAGAAAAGCAGAAGAGGGATTACTTCAAAATTAACAATATATGAAAAAAATTTGTATCAAAAATCCAATGTTTCCTGTCAGTTAGTTAATCTGTGATTACATTTGCTTAACCAGCTCAATGACAATTATATTAACTGGCAGGATGGTCTCATTGTTCAAATAATACAATTAGATACTTCAAAAACTTCAACTTCAATTGATGTTTCAAACTTAATACCTGGTGTTTATAGTATTGTTATGGAATGTGATAATCAGTTTATTGATTTGGAAAATTTTGTCAAATTATAATAACATTTAATATATTTAAATTATGAGCAATTTTAAAAAAATAGTTTTTATTTGCAGTTTTATACTGATAAATAATTCCGTCTTTTCTCAACATGTAAAAGATTCTTCTACTTTTATGTATCCAGCAAGTGTTGCTTATTATGAATTTCAACTGAATAATAGCGAGCATTGGGATTTATTTGTTGTTAGCGAGTGGGGTAGCGGCACAGGACCTGGGAGTAATCCGTTGGAGAGTGTGAATATGTTTTATTCTTTCGATACGTTGGTTATACAGGCATATCATGAAGTTTTGTCCATCATGGCACAAGGTGGAGGTGAATATGATACAATTAGCTTGCCACCTGATTGGCTATGTAACAACAGTTCAGTAATATATGAAATTTATGCCATTCTTGATTATGGCGATCATGTAGATACTGTACTCGGCTATCCTGACACTCTGCTGTGTCAATCATCTGGGCTGTTTGAATCACTGAGTTTAGAAAAATATATGATTTACCCTAACCCTGCATCACAACACCTTACAATTGACAATGCGAAAGGGAAACGTATTCGTATGTATTC
>CAYOUD010000135.1:0-7632 GCA_964407055.1 uncultured Bacteroidales bacterium
GTTTAGATGATTTAAATCTGCACAAAGGGAATGGCATGAATTTTCCGGGTTAAGTTTGTAAAATTAATATATTCCCCAATTCCTTGCTATACGCAATCTTTCTTTTTTATGTCACCTTTTTTTCTGATATCTGGTAGGGTTTTACTGCTTTCTGACAACAAGAAAATATGTTGTAAAACAGCTTTTATTTTCCGTGTTTTTATTTTCCTTGAAACTACTGAGTTTCATGAACTTATTTGATTCTGTTGTTTTGCGATAATATATATTCACAGGTATAATCAAAACAATTAGTTGAATAAAATGAGTAGCTTCAATATGACAGGGGGGAGCAAGTATAAATTTATAAAAAGCGCATAAATGTCATGTTTTTGTAATGAAATTCCTCGTATTTTTGTCAATGAATAAAAGCAAGTATGATAAATATTGTTTTTATTTTTTCATAGTTGATTTGGTTTTAGGGTTAGAAAATGGTCCTGGTGGTTCGGGGCCATTTTTTCATTAATCAAATTTGTAAATTTTTGATAATCCCCAAAAACTAATATATCCACAAATAACGCCCAAGATCGCACCAACCGCAACATCCGCTGGATAATGTACTCCTAAGTAAATTCGACTGATTCCGACCAAAGCTGCCCAAATGGAAATTGTCCAAAAAAACCATTTTTTATTGATGATTAAGCTTGAGATTGTCGCCAAGCCAAACGTATTTGCTGCATGACTGGAGACAAACCCGAAACTACCACCCCGATAATTGTTCACAAAATGCAAGAGATGCTGAATGTCTAAATTATGACTTGGGCGATATCGCTGAAAGCCTTCTTTAAAAATATGGACAGAGCTTAAATCAGCCAGTGCAATAGTGATAATTGTTGCGATAAGGAAAAGAAATCCATGCCATTTTCCTTTTTTGAAAAAGAGAAAAAGAATAAAAAGGTATAAGGGAATCCATTCGTATTTCCCGCTGATAAACCACATGATTTTATCCAATGCAGGGCAGTTTAAGCCGTTGAAAAACAGCAGTAAACTTCTGTCCAGCATTTCAAAATAATCCATCATGCATTTAATCGTTTCCAGATTTCATCTTTTAATTCGATTAGTCCTTCTTGTGCAATTGCCGAAATGAAAACATAATCAATATCGGGCAAGCTCGGTTTTATCATTGATTTGAGCTCTTCATCCAGTAAGTCAGATTTTGTAATCGCAAGAAGTCTTTCTTTATCAAGCAATTCAAGATTATATTTTTTTAGTTCCTCCAGTAAAATATGATATGATTTTGCGATGTTTTCTTCATCTGCCGGAACCATAAATAATAAGATTGAATTTCGTTCAATATGTCGTAGAAACCGAAGGCCAAGCCCTTTTCCTTCAGCTGCTCCTTCAATAATTCCTGGGATATCTGCCATGACAAAAGATTGTCCTTCGCGATAGCTGATAATTCCCAGATTAGGAGTTAGTGTGGTAAATGCATAATTGGCAATTTTCGGTTTTGCTGCCGAAATGCTTGCCAACAAAGTCGATTTTCCGGCATTTGGAAATCCGACCAGTCCGACATCTGCTAAAATTTTCAGTTCAAGTATAACCCATGATTCTTGTTCCGGAATTCCCGGTTGCGCATAGCGAGGTGTTTGATTTGTACTGGTTTTAAAGTGGTTGTTTCCCTGTCCGCCTTTTCCGCCTTCCAGCAGAATGTACTCTTGTCCGTCTTCTAAAACTTCAACAAGCACTTCTTCGGTTTCAGCATTTTTCGCAACCGTACCCATTGGTACTTCAATGATGACATCTTTCCCGTCGGCACCTGATTTTAGTGCTGATGCGCCGTGACCGCCATGCTCTGCAAAATGATGCTTTTGATATTTCAAATGCAGCAAAGTCCATCGATTTCTCGAGCCTTTCAGGATAATATGACCGCCTCTACCGCCGTCACCACCGTCTGGTCCGCCTTTTGCGATAAATTTTTCTCGTCTGAAATGCGCAGACCCTGCTCCACCTTTTCCTGAACGGCAGAATATTTTTACATAATCAATGAAATTTGTGTTACTCATTTGCTATCGGATATCTGTAAATGCTTTTTCAATGCGTTTTGTAAGCAATTTATTTAATTCTTCGGGGTCGTTAGAGCCATCAAAGCACTGGATTTTGCCCATGCGTTTGTAATATTCCAAAACAGGCTTGGTTTTTTGTTCCCAAACTTCTAAGCGATGGATAATTGTTTCGGTATTTTTATCATAAACCCTTGCTTTGTTGGTTTTTGCGCGTTTTGTTAAGCGTTTGATTGACAAAAGGGTAGGAGCGTCTATGTTCATGACTAAGGATACTTCTGAATCCAATCGTTTTAATAAGCCATCCAAAATGTAGGCCTGCACAAGATTGCTCGGAAATCCTTTGATAATAAAACCTTTTGCTTCGTGATGCTCACTGATTTTACTCTCAATCAGACGGATTGCGATATCATCGGGAACGATATCTCCGCTATCCAAATATTTGCGAGCACGTTGTCCGATTTCGGTTTTTTTCGCTATTTCGTCACGAAGTATTGCTCCGGTACTAATATATACCATGTTGAATTTTTCTGCAAGTCGTTTCGCTTGTGTTCCTTTTCCTGCTCCGGGAGGGCCGAAGAGTACAATGTTAAGCCAAGTTTGCGACAGTGCTTTTTCAATAGCAGAGCATAATCTGTGAAAAACTTCATCAACGCTTCCGATTCCATAAATCGGCATGTATTTATCTTGTTCTTTGTAAAACTGAATTACCGGTATGGTCTTTTCTTCATATTCCTGAAAGCGATATTCTATCACATCCTGCCTGTCATCTGCCCGATTTTCTAGTTTTGCACGTTTTAGCATTCGCCGCATTAACTCCTCTTTCGGAACCTCTAGGCTCAGCATGCATGTTAACTTTGTATTCATTTTCAGAAGCAAGCCTTCAAGAATATACGCTTGTGCATACGTTCTTGGAAAACCGTCAAAAAGAATTCCTTTTGATTCGGGATGCATCTCAATGCGTTCTTCAATAATCTGAACTATGATTTCATCCGAAACCAAGCCCCCTTTATTAATGATTGATTTTGCCTGACAACCCAATTCCGTATCGTCAGCAATTTCTTGTCTCAGGATATCTCCGGTTGAAAGGTAGGTCAGATTATATTTTTCCGCTAAATGCTTTGCTTGCGTTCCTTTTCCGGCTCCCGGAGGACCAAATAATGCGATATTTAACATGGCTTTAAATTAGTCGATAAGTTGATAAATGTGGTTTAGGTTTCTGGCAAGACCATCGTAATCCAGCCCGTAACCAATGATAAATTTATTCGGAATTTCAAATCCGACATAATCAATTTCTTCTTCTTTTTGATATGCTTCGGGTTTCAGTAACAGGCTTGCTACGCGGATTTCAGATGGTTCGTACGCTTGTAGCTGTTTGATAATATACTCGATGGTAATTCCTGTATCTACAATATCTTCCAGAATGATGACGGGTTTTCCTTTCAAGTCTTCATTAAGTCCAATTAACTGCCGGACATTACCTGTTGAGGTCGTTCCCTGATAAGATGCCAGTTTTAAAAAGGATATTTTGCAATCAATGCTAATGTTTTGCAATAAATCAGAAGCAAACATAAACGAACCGTTTAGTATTCCCAGAAAAACAGGGGTCTCTCCTTTAAAATCTGCTGAAATTTGTTTGCCTAATTCAGTAATTCTGTTTTTTATGGTTTTTTCCTCAATAAAAATACCAAAAGATTTATCTAAAATTTTAACTTTGTCCATAGTAATTAATTTTTTCGCTGATTTTGCGAAGATAAGGATTCTGTTGCAATAAATGAAAAAAACAAAAATATGAATGCAAGAGTTAGTATTATTATGGGCAGCACTTCCGACTGGACTGTAATGGAGAAGGCAGCAAAGTTTTTGAATGAGATGCAAATACCATTTGAAATCAATGCATTATCTGCGCATCGTACGCCGGATGAGGTGGAAAAATTTGCCAGAGAGGCTGAAACTCGAGGTGTTGAGGTAATAATTGCCGGCGCTGGAATGGCTGCACATTTACCCGGTGTTATTGCTGCTATGACCAGTTTGCCGGTGATTGGCGTTCCGGTAAAAAGTTCATTTGACGGAATGGATGCTTTGTTGGCAATTGTTCAAATGCCTCCAGGAATACCGGTTGCTACTGTTGCCGTGAATGGTGCTCAAAACGCTGCCATTCTTGCAATGCAAATGCTTGCTGTGGGAGATGAACAACTGAAAGAAAAAATGAAAGATTTTAAAGCTGGCCTAAAAGATAAAATTGTAAAAGCGAATCAAACTTTGGCTGAGAAAAAATTTGATTACAGAGTGCAGTAGCAGCTTTGTCCGGTTTTCGGACGAACTAATCTGCGGTTTCTGCGTAAAAACAGTGATATGATGAGAATTAAAATAATATTATCAGGGCTTTTGTTGATGTTCAGTCTGCATCTGTTTGCTCAACATGACAAATGGCAGGCAGGAGCTAGGTCTGCTGCAATGGGTAATGCCAGCATTGCCAATCAGGATGTTTGGGCAGGATTTAATAATCCGGCTGCGTTGACGGGAGTTGAGGCCATTTCAATTGGCGTTTTTTATGAAAACCGATTTCTTGTTTCTGAAATGTCTTCTGCGGCACTTGCCGTTGCAATTCCGCTTGGACAAGGTGCTGTCGGAATTAACTATTCCAGATTTGGATATTCCCTTTACAACGAAAACCGAATTGGGATTGCTTATGCAATGCCGCTGGCAGATTGGCTTTCAATGGGAGTGCAGTTTGATTATTTGGGTTCAGTGCAGCCTCAGGCATACGGAAACAGTCATATTATAAGTTTTGATATTGGAATGCTTGCCGAACCAGTGGAAAATTTCTTTTTCGGTGCTCATATTTTTAATCCTGCAAATATTGGTTTAAATGGAGATGTGGACAGAACTATCCCAACTGCCATGCGGGTCGGTGTTGCCTATTGGTTTTCTAAAAAAACCTTGGCTGCTGTCGAAGCTGAAACGGACATGAATACTTACACAACGTTTAAAGCAGGTGTTGAATATAAAATGTTTGAACAGTTCAGTTTGATGGCGGGAATTAATGCAAAACCTGTTCGAGCCTCTTTTGGTGCGGCTTATGAATGGAATTCCTTGCGTCTGGATTTGGCCTATTCTTATCATCAACAACTGGGTAATTCACCTCATATCGGGATAAACTATGCATTTTAAACTCTACCACATCATCGTTGCTGCATCACTTCTGTTGTCTCTTCAGGGGCTCTCACAGGATTTGCCCAATTCAGATACCGGATTGGATAATGTCATTGAATCTATTGCAGAACAACTTGATGCCGAGTTGGATTATACCGACCTTGTCGAACGTTTATATGAGTTGTCTGCTAACCCGATTAATCTAAATGCAGCAACAGAAGATGATTTGCAATCACTTTTGTTTTTAACAGATTTTCAAATATTTAACCTGATGAAATATCGGGATGATGTCGGACAGATTTTTTCATTTTATGAGTTGCAATATGTTTATGGATTTGATGCTGAGCTAAGTCGTCAAGTTATGCCGTTTGTGAGTTTGGACGCAAAAAGCGAATCCACTCAGAACTGGAAAAACATGTTTAAATATGGGCGAAATGATTTATTTGTTCGTTGGGAACGAGTTTTAGAAGAACAAAACGGTTATATCCCTATTGCAGATTCAATGCTTGATGAAGACCCGGATAAATCTCGATTACTTGGGTCGCCCGATAAATTGTATGTGCGTTATAAGTTTTATTATAAAGACAAGTTGAGCATTGGATTAACTGCCGAGAAAGACCCTGGAGAACAATTTTTTCAAGGAACGCAGAAATATGGATTTGATTACTATTCCGGACATTTTCAGCTCAGCGATATTGGAAGGTTTAAAACCATTAATCTCGGAGATTATTCCGTGCAATTCGGACAGGGATTGGTTGCATGGTCTAGTATGAGCTTCGGAAAAACACCTTATGTGATGGATGTGGCGCGCAAAGCCAGAGGAATTAGTCGTTATACATCAACAAATGAAAACCAGTTTTTTCGTGGTGCAGCAACTACTTTAGATATGGGTGATTTTGAGGCTTCTGCATTTTTCTCCTATAAATCAATTGATGCGAATATTGACCAAACCGATACATTAGACCAAATTCAAACAGTTAGTTCATTTCAAAATGTTGGGTACCATAGAACTCCCTCTGAAATTGCTGACAGAAATGCTATTAGGGAAATGATTGCCGGAGGAAACCTGCGGTATTCATACAAAAATTTGCGCCTTGGGTCAACTTTTGCCTGGTATAATTATGATGTTGATTTAGAGCTGCCTAATCAGCCATATCGGCTGTTTAATTTTCAGGGGAGTAGTTTCTATAATGCAGGACTGGATTTTCGCTGGCAGGTGCAAAAACTTGCTTTGTTTGGTGAAATGGCAGTGAATGATGCCGGATATCCTGCCTTGGTTGTAGGAGCAACGGCGAGTATTGCTCCGCAAATGGCGATATCAGTAGTTTATCGTGATATTGCACCTGGCTATTATGCCGGATATGCTTCTGCATTTGGCGAAAGTTCCACCATCGGTAACGAGAAAGGGTTTTTTATCGGAACGGATGTTTCTTTATTTCCCGGTTGGAAATTTCGAGGTTATTTTGATATGTTTGCTTTCCCTTGGTTAGCATATCAGGCAAACGCTCCGTCTGATGGTTTTGATTGGTTTGCTCAGGTTGATTATCAGCTGAGTCGCAGTGTTTCGATGTTCTGGCGTTTTAAAGGACAGGAAAAAGACGACGCTTACACACCTGAGAATGCATATTTTGGAGTGATGATACCGGAAAAAAGTTTTAAAGCGCGATACAGTATCGATATTCGGGCAGATAAACAATGGAGGCTGAAGTCACAAATAGAATACAATGGATTCACTCCACAACCTGACGACCCAGTAGAACATGGCTATTTATTGTCGCAGGATTTAATTTGGGATGTTCCAGACATGCCATTGCGTTTTGCAAGTCGTTTTGCTGTATTTAAAACGGATACTTACAACGCAAGGATTTATTCTTATGAATACGATGTTTTGTATGCATTCTCCATACCGGCTTATTACTATCAAGGAAAACGCATGTATTTATTGGTGAAATATTCACCGTTTGACCAGCTTGATATTTGGTTCCGGATAGCACGTACATATTACGACAATCGGGATGTTGTTAGTAGTGGATTAACTGAAATTAATGCCCCGCACAAAACGGATGTGAAATTGCAGCTGCGATATAAGTTTTAGCATCGCATTACTCAACTTTTATAAATTGGCGAACATGAGAAAAACATTCGCCTTTAATTTCATAAAAATAAGTTCCAGAAGATAAACTTTCAGATTTCAAACTGATGCTTTCTGTACCGCTACCGTCAGGAATGAGTTTTGTTGTACTGATATGTTTTCCCAATCGATTGTATAAATAAATTTCCAAAGTTTCCCGATAGGATTTTGGTAATTTGAGTTCGAGATAAGCATTGTCTTTTGCCGGATTTGGAAAAATTTGCATGTCAAAATTGTCTTTTGTGTTTTGATCCGCTTTGGTAATTCCTGTGTTTGGTAGTGAATACCAGTTGAAAGTTCGTAAAG
>CAYOUD010000136.1:0-7592 GCA_964407055.1 uncultured Bacteroidales bacterium
ATAAAAATATGACTGCGGGTTTAGATGGTTCAAATCTGCACAAAGGGAATGGCATAAATTTTCCGGGTTAATACAAAAAGCCAAAAAGCCAGAGTGGAATGACATTGCCTGAGCCAATTTCAATATTATCTTTAATTATCCATGAATTTCCCAGATTTCTTATCTGCCGTTTGGTCTTGTTTCTACCCCCAATTTCAAAATGAAATTTTTCGTTTACAATAAAATCTACATCTTTTGAAGCAGAAATCTGATTCCCTTGTTTTAATTGATTAATGAAAAAAGTTTCCCTGATGTTGCCCTTGTCCGGCTGCTGATCAGATAAGGTAAACATCATATTTGAATTGTCGATGTAAATTTTCTCGGGTTTATTTAAGCTGTTTATCCCCTTGGATGGTGATCTCAACAAGCTCACAATTTCAGCATCGTGCATGAGATATAAATATTGTTTAAGTGTGTTCAAGCTAATTCCTGTTCGGGTACTCAAAGATGTCATATTTGGCTTAAAGGGAACACTATGACTTAAAATTTGCAATAGTTTTTTAAGGTAATAAATATTCGCGGAAGGCATATTAATAAACTGTGGAATATCTACCTCCAGAATGGTTAAAATAATTTCTTCTAATTTTCTATGAAAAGACAACTTGTTTTCTAGATAAAAAGGATAATATCCATGAGACAGATAATCGCTAAAATACTCCAATGGTCTAATATGTGCTTTTACCTGCATTGCAATTTCAACATGATGATTTAGAATATCTTCCAAATCAAAGGAGTCAAATTTATGCACTCCTTCAAAATTCAAATATTCTCTAAATGAAAGCCCGGGCATTTGATAAATAACAGCCCTGCGACTTAAATCGGCCTTTGCTTTCCGGAAATGTAACAATGATGAACCGGTAAAAATCACCTTAAGATAAGAAAAATCATCATAAATATTTTTCAATTCAATCGCCCAATTTTTATATTTGTGAACTTCATCTAAAGTGAGTAATCTACCACCTTGTAAATAAAATTCTGAAACAAGATCATAAAGTCGGTTTTCAGTAAAATACAAATCATCCAAACTAACATAAAGCACTTTATCATAAGCATTATATTGCTGCTTTATGTGTTGAAGTATCATTGTCGTTTTACCAACACCTCTACTGCCCTTTATCCCGATAAATCGGTTATCCCAGTCAATTGTATCTTTAAAATCTCTGATTGTTTCAAGACTTAATTCAGATAATTTAATGTAAAATTTTTGTTTTAATTCATTCATTGCTAATTATTTTAAAACAAATATACAACATTTCATCAATACACAGACAGCTTTTTGCTTAATTTTATCAATGCGTTGACAGTTTTTGCGATGTTTTTATGATTGAGTTGATAAATTTGGATGCGAAAAAGAGAATTTCATCTCTTAGATTAAGCCATTTTAACTAAGAAATTATTCAATAAACTAGAATCCTAAAAACTCCATTTACCCCTCAAGAATGCATAGGTTCCACCACCACCATCTTCGGTTGGAATGTCGCTGAAAAAGCTTTGTATGGTAATATCCAGCAGAAAATTATCAGAAACTGAAAATCCGCATGACGGTCCAACAAAAACAAACTGATTTTGTGGAGAATACATTCCGAAAAAACTTAAGTTGATAAGTGGAGTTACCGGATAGGTAAAACTGCTAAAGAAAGTCCATCGGTTATAGGATAGGTTTTTTACTGAAATCCGCTGCGTATAAAAATCGGACAAATTAAAGGCTCTGTCTTTGTCAATAGAGGAGTTAAACATGATTTCTACCTGAATCATACATCCATTTTTAAAACTGTAATCCGAGCCAATACTGGCAATGAATGTTCCGATGCTATCTCTTGGGTTTTCTAAGGGATGAAAATAACTCATTTCACCACAGAACGCCGCATTCCAAAGATTCCCCGACCATCCCGCACCCATAATAAAATCTTTGCTGTTAAAAACTCCGGCAAGCACTTGCACATCGTACTGCCATTTATTGAACTGATAATATGCTGCTGCCGTAATATTCGTATCCCGATTAACCGCTGCAGCCACCTCTATGCGCGATGCGAAATCCAAATAATATTGTGCCCGAAATGCATCGCTGCCGGGTTTTTCTTCATAATCGAAATCAAAATAAGAGTAGGCATTGAAAATATCATTAGGATTCCATACAAAGCTTTGCCCCCAATTAATTCGCTGACGTCCAGCAGATAGTTCCCAATTGCCTTTCTGAAATTTCACAAAAGCCCTGTCAATGCTGGTATTAAAAAAGTAAGAATCGCCTTTTAAGAGATTATGACTCAAATTAAAAAAACCTGCATCATATGCTGTTTCTTCAATAAAATTATAAGCTCCTGATGTTCCGAAAAGCGCATTAAAGGGCGGTTGAGAGAACGTTACCATATCCCCGAAATAAAAACGATTTCTCACAGAGATGTGTGCATTCAAATAATCTGTCGGGAAATAAGCAATGTCAATACGATTATGAATTAAACTATTGGTAATCCACATGCTGTCAATCTCTTGAAAACTCACCATTTTCATATATTTGACATAACCGTTTACGCTCAGTTTATTCTGTGCTTTTCCGCTAATGCAGATTAGAACGAGAAATAATATCAAAATGTAAAACTTTTTCATTGGTCGTAGTTTGTTTTGTTTCGATTATACTCGAATGTTTTGTTCTTTTCAACAAGTGTTTCACCTATTGTCGAATGTTTTTTCTGATTAAAACAAATCTTCTTTTAATAAAAAATCTTCTATGTTCATCCAGCAAATACCACGTTCATTAACAGACGGACTGCCTTTATCCAAAGAAATTACATATTTTGTAAAATGATTATCCAAATGCTTAAAAGCACCATATTCGCAATCTAAGGTTTTCTCTGACCCCAACACAGAGGTTGTTACCTGAACATAGATTTTTTTGTTATTTTGTGTAGCGATAAAATCAATTTCTCTATCCTTAATTTTTCCAATCGTAACTTGATATGCCCTGGAAACCAATTCGAGATATACTATATTTTCTAATTTTCCTGAAATCGTTTCCGGTGCATTTCCAATTAAAACAGTGGACAAACCAATATCTGCCATGAAATATTTCTCATAGGTTTCTAATAATCGTTTTCCAAGGATATCAAATCGTTTCGTTTTATGAATCAACAGGGCATTCATAACGTATTCCAAATATGCCATAACAGTATCAGGAGATACGACTCGTTGCTGAGATTTACTAAAGTCACTGATTTTCTTAGCAGATGTAATATTTCCACAATTTGATGCGACAAAATCAATAATATGTTTAAGCATATTGACATCTCGGATACTATTTCGCATCACAATGTCTTTTAAAACCACAGTATTGACAATGGACTCCAGATATTGACGAAGCACGGTTTCATCCCAATCTAAATGATGTAAACCAGGAAAACCCCCATATTTCAAAAAGTCAATAAATACGTCATCTGATTTATCTACTGGAGCTTTTTGAGCATATATGGTTTTAAATTCACTGAAAGTAAACGTGTAAACCGGAAATTCTATATACCTGCCTGACAATAGACTAGCAAGATCGGAAGATAATAAACGAGCATTTGATCCACTTATAAAAATATCATAATTTGATTCTGCTAAAAATGAATTGATTGCTTTTTCCCATTGTGATATCTCTTGCACTTCATCAACAAATAAATAATATGTTTGCTTATCATCGCTGGATTTCTGTTTCACATATTGATATAAATCCTGATAGGTTTTTATGCTATCAAATTTCATTAGCTCTTTATTAATTCTAATGATACGAAAATCATCAATTCCTTTTCCCAACAGCTCTTCAACAACTTGCTTTAATAACGTACTTTTACCACTTCGACGAATCCCTGTCAATACCTTGATTACAGGTTTATCAACAAATGGCCTTATGCGATTTAAATATTTTTCCCGTTTAATCATACACGTTTTGTTTTTTACAAAGATAAATTTTATTTCGATTACATTCGAAACTCTTATTGTTTTCAAGAAATATTTCACTTATAGTCGAATGTTTTTTTAGGGCAGCTTGCCGTCTGCGGCTCATAGTTGTCACTTACTCTGCTACTGCTCCTTTCGCTTCATCAGGGGCTTCCCGTCTCCGTTTTCCCACAAAAATCGGAAAAACTTCGCCGGGCAAAGCCTTCGGTCGCCCTGTTCAGCGGGAGCAGCTTTGCATCGCAAGTGTCAAGCTAACCGCCTCCGCCGGGCTGCGAAAATTCTGCCGACACAATCTCACTGCCTTTTATCTTCTTTTATTTTTCCATCCTCAATGGTAATAATACGTCTTGCTTTGTTTACCACTCGCTGATCGTGAGTTGAAAAAATGAACGTAATATTTTCTTTCCGATTCAGTTCTTCCATAATACTCAGTAAATTTTCAGTTGATGCTGAATCTAAATTGGCAGTGGGCTCATCGGCAAGAATAAACTTTGGTCGCGATGCCAAGGCACGTGCTACAGCCACTCGTTGTTGTTGTCCACCTGACATTTTCCCGGGACGGCTTTTCAATCGATCTCCCAGACCAACAGCCTCAAGCATTTCAATAGCACGTTGATTCCGTTCATTTTTATTCCATTTCTGCATCTGCATAATGAATTCCACATTTTCTTTGGCAGTTAAAACAGGAATTAAGTTATATGCCTGAAACACAAATCCGATATTCTTTAACCGAAAATTAATAATCTGCTTGTTGCTCAGTTCATCAATATTAACTCCATCGATTATCACATTACCTTCTGAGGGCTTATCCAATCCGCCAAGCAAATTTAACAATGTGGTTTTCCCCGAACCGGAAGGTCCGACAATGGCAGTAAATTCGCCTTGTTCAATACTAAGATTAATGCCATTGACAGCATGCACAGGAATTTCACTTCCGTTGTAAATTTTATGGAGATTTTTAGTTTCTATAATTTTCATGATATTCAGGTTTTTACATTAATTACTACTGATAATTTCTGCCGGTTTCATTTTTCCGGCACGAATAATCGGAAATATTGCTGCAACAAGTGCTGTTACAATAACCAAAGCGACAATCTGCAAGTAAAATTTGACGCTGATTTCAGGATATATGACCGCACTAAATCCGAAGGATGAAAATCCCTCCGCATATGCACTCAAATCGATACCGGTTTTTGCTGTCAGACTAACAAGTATTTGATTTATAAGCAATCCCGACAAGGACCCAATGACAGTGAGGAAAATCGTTTCCCAGATAATCATTCGTCGGATTTTCCCCTGATGCATGCCTATAGCCATCAGCATTCCGAGCTCTTTTTTCCGCTCAAGAATGGACATGAGCATGGTGTTAATAATGCCAAAAGCCAGTGCAAACATGATAATGGCAACGAGATACCAAAGAAATTGCTCGGTCATCATATTCATCATGCCAAGATCAGGATTTAACTCCTTCCAATTTTTCCCTTCAAGTGATTCAGGAAGTATCGCCTGAATTTCCTCACTTCGGCCAGTTAGTTTTTCATTATCAGAAAAACGCAGAGCAATTTCATGCGCTTCGCCAGGGGAAAATCCCGCAATTGGCTCAAAATCTGTCCGTTTGACAAGAATATGAAAATCGTCAAACATTTGATTATCGGTATGATAAATTCCTGTTACTCGAAAGGCTCCACCAGTCAAATCCCCATTAATATCAAGAAATGTCATTACGGGTTTCGAACGTATTTTTAATTTCAACTTATCAGCCATGCGACTGGAAATCACGACTTGATTTTTGGCATCTGTCTCAAAGAAATTCCCCTCAACAATGGCGTTTTCCAGTTCGCTTACGCGGATTTCGTCTTCAGGATTAACAGCCAAAAGTACCGCTCCTGTATTTTGATAGGCTGAGGCTATGCTGCAATCTATTTTCAAACGAGCACTTCCCGCATCTACAAAAGATTTATCAAGAATCTCAGGCATAAACTCATTTACTTCAGCCATGTAATTTCCAATTTCCGGATTATCTAAAAAGCCCGGTTTGTGAATTTGAAAATGTGAAGACTCATTATCAATGGCTTTTTCAATGCGTTGATTAACCGCACCAAGCATTACAGCGGTGGAAAATCCTCCTCCGATCATTCCAAAGCAAACTGCAATAATTACAACCAAACTTCGGGTCGGGTTTCTCCAAATGTTTCGCCATGCTATTTTTATAATTTCCATAATTTACGTTTTTTATTGTTTAACGAATGGCTTTTGACACATCAATTTTAAAAACTGAAAGCAAGGGATAGGTAATTGCCAAAAGTGCAATGATAATAACAACCGCTGTTTGCCCATAGAAAAACCCGGGCTCCCAAGCAATAGGCATAATAGGCTCCATGCCGTAGGTTTCAAAAACAGCTTCAATCTCTCCGGAAAATCGCAATGGATTCAAGTGTAATAAGTACATAACAGGTATTGATGTTCCGATTGCCAACAAAATGCCGACGAAAACAATAAAAAGGGTTTCAATCGCAACTAAAATAGCTAATTTGGTTTTTTGCATTCCAACCGATACCATAATGGCAAATTCTTTTTTCCGTTCGGCAATCATCATTAGCACTGTCCCAAATATTCCAAAGCCAATAACAATGTAAAGAATCATTAAAATAATCATTCCGCTTGCATTATCGGCTTCAATTCCCTGCAAAATTTCCGGCGACATCGTTTCCCAGTGCATCACTTCATAATCTTCAGGAATTATACTCCGAATTTGTGCCGTAGTTTCTTTATATCGGTCATTATCTTCAAGCATAACCACCCATGCACTTAATCCACCATTCAAACTCAGGTATTGTTGTGCTATTTCAAGGTCCATATAACTAATTTGCCGATTAATCCGTGGGTCAGGATAAGAAATAATGCCAAGTACGGGATATAAACCGGCAGCTGAATATCCATGATATCCCTGTCCGATATAAACCGCGGTATCGCCAACTTGCAAATGAAGAAACTCCGCCAACTTTTCGCCCATCACTACTCCCGGTTCTCCGCGTTCAGGGAATCTTCCTTCAACAAGTTTGTCTTTAAGCTTTGTGAGTTCATTGTCTTTTTCGGCATCAATACCCATTATCATTGCCGGTTTCGATTTATTTTCTGCAGCAATTAATGAACCGGCCTGTAGTCTGGGTAACAAACCTGCAACATTATCCTGCTCCAAAATTACAGACTTCAGACTGTCATTAACAAAAAAGCTATTGTCAAGAATGGGATCGTCATGATATCCGTTTGCATGAATTTGGACATATCCGCTAAAATATTCCACAGAATTTTTGATCATATGGTCGTATGTTCCTAATTGGAGTCCACGCATAAGAATAGCAAGGAATAAGGCAAAGAAAACCGAAGATATCGTAATGAGTGTCCTTTTTCGATTTCTCCATATGTTTCGCCAGGCGAGTTTTGTGTAGTTCATTTTATTGATTGTTAATTGCTGATTGCTGATTGCTGATTGTTGATTGTTAATTGTTAATTGTTAATTGTTGTTGTTGATTGCTGATTGCTGATTGTTGATTGTTGATTGTTGATTGCTGATTACTGATTGCTGATTGTTGATTGCTGATTGCTGATTGCTGATTGTT
>CAYOUD010000137.1:0-7336 GCA_964407055.1 uncultured Bacteroidales bacterium
AGCACTATCGGGATAATGCAATAAATTTGAATAATTTTGGCTACACTCGGCATAGTTCAAGCAACCCTTCGGCAGGCTCAGGACATCGGCTTGACTCTGCCCTCATTTTAATAATTTTGGCTGCACTCGGCATAGCTCAAGCAAGCTTGGCTCTGCCCTCATTTGCACAAAATTTGCACAAAATTTGTTTCTTGAAAGAAAAGAATTATTAAAAGTCCCCTATAGAAAAATACACAGTCTGAAATCAAAACGATCAAACTCAAAAAACCAATTTGCAAAGCCCAAAAATTTCTATGATATTTGATTTCTTTAGACGAAGTAAATATGGAAATTGGAAATTACCCATCAACACTACTGGAAAAAGCTGTTAATGAGTTTAATAAGCTACCTGGCATCGGAAAACGAACTGCCCTGAGACTCGTGCTGCATTTGTTAAAACAAGAAGCATCTGAGCTGGAAAATTTCAGCGGCATCCTTAATGAACTGGGAAATAAAATTCAATTTTGTGAAAAGTGCAACAATATTTCAGACGACAAACTGTGTAATATCTGTGCTAACAACAAAAGAGATCATCAAGTCATTTGTATTGTCGAATCTGTCAGAGATGTGATGGCAATTGAAGCAACAGGGCAATATACCGGAGTGTATCAAGTTTTGGGAGGAATCATCTCCCCCATGGACGGCATCGGTCCGAATGATTTACACCTCAACAATCTTCCCGAACGAATTCAAACTGATAATGTCAAAGAAATCATCATGGCATTACCAACAACCATGGAGGGAGACACAACCGCCTTCTATATTTATCGAAAAATAGGCGATTTAAATGCGAAAATCACAAGCATTGCACGAGGAATCGCCATTGGAGACGAATTGCAATATGCTGATGAAATCACGCTGGGACGTTCAATCCTAAACCGCGTAAACTTTAATATGAACGCAAATGAGGATTACTAAAAGCTTTTCATTAATTTTACAACAAATATTCACAACGCAAAAACATTTTATTATGATTTCGGACCTAAATAAAATTTATTCGCTCACGGCAAAAGGCATGCAACGCTCCGCGATTCGCGAAATTCTTAAACTCACGCAACAACCTGATATTATTTCATTTGCAGGCGGATTACCCGCGCCGGAGAGTTTCCCGGTGAAGGACATTAATGTAGTCAGTTGTGAAGTACTCGAACAAAATGGCGTTGCAGCATTACAATACGGCACCACTGAAGGTTTTGTCCCGCTACGGGAAGAACTGCTAAAACGGTATCGTACAGAAGGACTGGATGTTAGCCTAGAAAATTTGATTATTACCACTTCCTCCCAACAGGGTTTGGATTTACTCGGGAAAATCTTCGTCAACCGCGGGGACAAAGTCATTTGCGGATTACCATCTTACCTTGGTGGATTATCAGCTTTCCGTACTTACGGTGCCGAGATGATCGGAATTGAATTTGACGAACACGGAATGCGTTCAGACATGCTTGAGAAGCAGTTAGAAACAATGAAAAAACAAGGTGAAAAGCCAAAATTCATCTACATTATTCCTGACTTTCAAAACCCCGCAGGAATTACTATGCCAGAATTCCGTCGTCGGGAAATTATTGACCTCGCACACAAATATGATGTCCTTATTGTCGAAGACAGCCCTTATCGTGAATTACGTTTTGATGGGGAAGCACAACCAATGATGTATCAAATGGACGGTACAGGTCACGTTATTACACTGGGAACATTCTCAAAAATTCTGGCTCCGGGTTTCCGTATCGGATGGGTTTTGGCAGCACCTGAAATTGCCGATAAATTTGTTGTTGCAAAACAAGCAACTGATTTGTGTACACCTCCATTTTTGCAAATGATTGCTGCAAAATACATGGAAAAAGGATATCTCGAAAAAAACTTGAAAGCAACCATTGACTTATACCGAATTAAACGGGATACAATGCTTGAAGGATTCAAAAAATACATGCCGGAAGGCGTAACCTGGACAGAACCGGAAGGGGGACTCTTTTTATTTATGTATCTGCCGAAACACATAGACACCAAAAAAATATTCCAACAAGCCATCGACCAAAAAGTAGCCTATGTTATTGGTAGCGTTTTTCATTGTGACGGATCAGGGAAAAACACCATGCGTTTGAACTTCTCATTCCCGAGTCTGGAACAAAACAAAGAAGGGGTGAAACGTCTTGCAGATGTCATTAAAAAGAACATGTAATCAAGCATGAAACATTTATCCATCATTATTGTCAACTACAATGTCAAGCATTTTCTTGAACAATGCCTGCATTCCGTTAAGCAAGCGGTAAAACAGATTGATGCGGAAATCTATGTTGTTGACAATAATTCGGTGGACGGCTCATGCGCAATGATGCGGGAAAAATTTTCGAAAATTCATCTGATTGCGAATAAAGAAAACCTTGGATTCTCGAAAGCAAACAATCAGGCAATGCGCATAGCCACAGGAAAATACATTCTGCTTTTGAATCCTGATACCATTGTTGAAGAAGATACCTTTTTGAAAATCCTTCCCTTTATGGATGAAAATCCGGATGTGGGCGGATTGGGTGTGAAAATGATTGACGGAAAAGGACAATTTCTGCCTGAAAGTAAACGCGGACTGCCTACGCCGAAAGTTGCTTTTTACAAAATGTTCGGACTATCCTCAATTTTCAAAAAATCAAAACGATTCGGGCAATACCATCTCTCCTATCTTGATCAAGATGAAATTCATGAAGTGGATGTACTCTCAGGAGCATTTATGTTCATGCGAAAATCCTGCCTCGATAAAATTGGATTCCTGGATGAACAGTTTTTTATGTATGGTGAAGACATTGATTTGTCATATCGAATTACCAAAGGAGGATATAAAAACATATACTTCCCAAAAACCCGGATTATCCATTATAAAGGAGAAAGTACGAAAAAAGGCAGCATTAATTATGTCCGCATATTTTATCTTGCAATGATTATTTTTGCGAATAAGCATTTTACACAGAAAAACGCAAAACTCTACGCAAATATCATCAATTTTGCAATTTACTTTAGAGCAGCAATTGCAATAATTACTCGTTTTTTCAAGCGCGCACTCCTACCCGCCGTTGATGCAATTTTTATTTGGCTCGTATTTTATCTAATTACACCAATGTGGGAAATTTATAAATTTGGTGACCAGAATTATTATCCCGATTCGTTTATAAAATATGCAGTTCCAGCATATGCACTGGTGTGGCTAATCACTTTGTATATGAGCGGCGGCTACGACAAACCGACCCGACTGTGGAAATTACTCAGAGGGATTTTATTAGGATCCATGACAATTCTGATCTTTTATTCGTTACTACCCGAAGCCTATCGATATTCACGTGCCCTGCTATTACTTGGTTCGGCATTCGTTTTTATAACGTTGCCAATTATTAGAATTATTGGCAGCAAACTGAATTTTACCAATATTCAAATTTACAACAAGCGAAAAAAACGTATTGTTTTGGTGGGTTCAAAACAGGAAATTTCACGCATTGAATCACTCATCGACCAATCTGGTGTTATAAATCCTAAAATTGTAGGATATGTTGCAGACAACAACAAATCTGAAAACGGATTCTTCCTCGGCGAGCTATCTCAATTGGACGAAATAATCAAAGTCCATAAAATTGATGAAATTGTTTTTTGTGCCAAAGACATCAGCTCCCAGAAAATTATTTCCACCATGCTGAATCTCTCTGAGCTTAAACTTGACTATAAAATTGCAACCCCCGACGGGATTTCTGTCATCGGAAGCAATAGCATAAATACTGCTGGCGACCTTTACACCCTGCAAATTAACACAATAGTCACGGCTCAAAACAAACGAAAAAAACGCATTGTTGATGTCGCTGTTAGTCTGTTTATGATATTGTTTTTGCCAATTTTTATGATATTGACGAAATCAAGCTGGGGAATCATCAGAAATACATTCTTAGTGCTTTTCGGATTCAAATCATGGGTTGGATACGCCGATTCTGAAAATAATGATGACCATAGGATTCCTGACATAAAACCCGGAATTATTTCTACTGCGACACCCTATCGAAAAAAATCGCTATCAAATGAAAAAATTGCCCGGCTTAATCTTGTGTATGCAAAAGATTATCGCATGAACTACGATTTAAATATCATTCTAATATCCATACCATGCCTAGGACAATGCAAAATATAAGATTGCGGGCAATCGAACCCGAAGACATTAACATCCTGTACGAATGGGAAAATAATCCCGATAATTGGGAAGTCAGCAACACACGCCTGCCCTTTTCTAAGCAAATTCTAAAGCGATACATCCAAAATGCACAAGAAGACATCTATATATCCGGACAAGTTCGATTGGTTATCTGCCTCGAAAATGAAAACAAGGCAATCGGGTTTGCGGATTTGTTCGATTTAGACCTGTTTCATCAACGAGCAGGTATTGGAATTCTCATTGAAAACTCATTTCGAGGAAATAATTATGGAAAAGCAGCAGTCAACGAAATTATTAAATATGCATTTGTCCACCTTGGACTTCATCAGTTGTTTTGCAATATCTCAGAAAACAACAATACGTCCATCCAATTATTTAAAAGCATGGGTTTTAAGCAATGCGGATTAAAAAAAGCATGGAATCGAACACAAAACGGCTACAAAGACGAACTCATGTTCCAATTAATTAACACCTTATAAACTCACATCCACAGGTCGTACACCTCAGGCTTTCGCTAAGTGATGGACTTTGCTTTGGAAAGCGAAGCTCTGAGTCGGAACAGGCCGTGGGCAATTATATTTCGCGGCTAATTTTCTCGCCCTGACAATAAATCATTTTATTATCTCAAAGCTTTTCCTAATTTTGACTATATATTTTTGCATATGAAATGGCTGGAGTTTTTCTTGTTTCGAATATTTGTGAATCTGCAAAGAATCACACCCTTCCCTATAATATACCTAAAATCTGATGTGGTTTTCTGTTTACTATATTATGTGTTTCAATATCGCCGTAAAATTGTCAGCGACAACCTAAAGCGTAGTTTCCCAGAGAAATCTGACAAGGAAATAAAACGCATGAGCATACGCTTTTATAAGCATCTTACTGATGTGTTTTACGAAACCGCCAAAGGCATGACTGCATCGGCAAAAAACCTAGACAAACGATATAAAATACTTAATCCTGAACTCGCCAACGCATACTCCGAAAACAATCAAAATGTCCTGTTTCTTGCCACACATTACGGAAACTGGGAATGGGGAATCCAATGTTTTAACCAACAACTAAAACATCAGGTTGTCTCGCTGTATTTACCGCTAAAAAACAAATGGTCAGAAGCTTACGGAGTCATGAAACGTACCCGAAACGGCATGAAAATGGTTCCGGTTCAACAAACTAAAGATGCATTTAAAATCGAAAGCAACAGCGGATTAGGTTTTATTCTGGCTGCTGACCAAACACCAAGTAACATGGAAAAAGCCCACTGGATTAATTTCTTGGGACAAGATACTCCTTGCATTCATGGCCCCGAAGCTTACGGAAGAAAACTTAATTACCCACTAATTTTTATTGATGTAAAAAAAGTAAAACGTGGATATTACGAAATTCACTTGAAGGAAATTCTATTTCAACCGGAAACTGAAGCCGTCGGACAACTCACATGCAAATACATGAAAATGCTGGAAAATATTTTACTAAAACAACCAGAGTACTGGCTTTGGAGCCACAGACGCTGGAAACGAAAAATTCCCGAAAATATTAACGAAATCAGAATCACATGCAAATAAAACGCTTTGTTTTCAATCCGTTTCAGGTAAATTCTTATCTACTTTACGACGAAACCCACGAGGCAATTTTGATTGATGCCGCCATGATGAGTGATAATGAGAAACGTATTTTTACTCAATTCATCGAAGATAAACGGCTCATTTTAATAGGATTATACAATACCCACGGGCATATGGACCATATTGCCGGTACCGCTTGGATAAAACAAAAATACATGCTCAATCCACAAGGACATCAAGCAGATAATATGCTGGTGGAAACAGCATTGAGTCATGCAAAACTTTATGGCATAGAAATGGAAACGCCCGAACCACTCAGAGAATATATTGACAAAGGACACATAATACGCTTTGGTAATCAGGAACTCGAAGTCAGGCATGTGCCCGGTCATTCTCCCGGGGGGCTGGCGTTTATACATCATAAAAATAAATTGGTTTTCTCAGGCGATTCTCTGTTTCAATCATCCGTTGGCCGTGCTGATCTTCCCGGCGGAAATATGGAGCAACTAATTCAATCTATCCACACTGAACTGCTGAGTTTAGATGAAAATTACACCGTTTATCCCGGACACGGACCCGAAACAACAATTAAAATAGAAAATAAAGAAAACCCCTATTTATAAATGAAGAAAGTCCGCTTCGTAGTAGTAAAGCGGACTTATTGTTTTGTGGGTATGTATGTGTGTGAAACAATTTTAGAAAATTGTTCTATAGGGATAGGAAAGCTTATTTGTCATTAACAGCAACCGTAGCAAAGTTTGGCTGATAGAAATATTCCTTCATCAAAGTAACTGCTTCAGTGGTAAATTTATAAACACGATATTGCGCACCTTTTGTAGGTAATTTACTGACAAAATTAAATAATCTTGCTTCGGATTCCAAGCCTTTATGAAATGAGCGCTTCGACAAAATCACAAAATTTTCACCATCAAAAGAACGCTCGAAAGTATAAAACCCATCATTATCTTCGTTTCCTGTAATCATTGAAATATAAAGATTCTCATCCATCTCATTAACATCAATCGATGCATCATCCTTAAACATCGAAAATTCTTTAATTGGCGCAATACGTACATCAGAAGTTTGACCTATTACGATTGAGCAGGAAAAGAAAAACACTAAAAAAATAAATCCTTGTTTCATATGACTTCGTTTAAATTCGGTTAACTATTTATAGTGTAAAGATAAAGCGGGAATTTTATAATTTCAAGGTAGAAAAGCGTAGCAAAATCTACCTGTTTTTACGTATTTTTCCCTTTTACCCGGAAAATTCATGCCATTCCATTTGTGCAGATTTGAATCATCTAAACCCGCAGTCATATTTTTATATTTCAAGGGTTTTACCTGCATTATTCATGCCATTCCATTTGTGCAGATTTGAATCATCTAAACCCGCAGTCATATTTTTATATTTCAAGGGTTTTACCTGCATTATTCATGGAATTCCCTTTGTGCAGATTTGAACCATCTAAACCCGCAGTCATATTTTTATATTTCAAGGGTTTAGATGGTTTGAAGATGTGCAAAGGGAATTGCAAGCATACCTAAAATTTGA
>CAYOUD010000138.1:0-4499 GCA_964407055.1 uncultured Bacteroidales bacterium
GTTTAGATGGTTCAAATCTGCACAAAGGGAATTCCATGAATAATGCAGGCTAAATCCATTTAAGTGAAACGGCTTTTTACTGGACACTAATGGACTAAATTCAATGTGAATTAAGTTTTTTCATTAACTTTGTGCTGAAACAATTTCACGGTATGAAAAAATATATTCAAGACCTGAAAGTAATTGAAAATCAAGCAATAAACAATCAGTATTATCTGCTTAAACTCAAGGCTTTCGATAATCTCCCCGAAATTTTACCCGGTCAATTTGCTGAAGTAAAGGTGAATAAGGCTCCAAATACGTTTTTGCGCCGTCCGATTTCTGTGCATGATGTGGTTTATGAGAAGAATGAGCTGCATTTATTGATTGAAAAAAAAGGGGAAGGCACAATTGCAATGGCAGAACTTCAGGAAGGCGAGATGCTTAATTTGGTGTATCCGCTCGGAAATACGTGGTCGGTTCCTGCTGAAGCTGAATCTGTGTTGCTCGTTGGTGGTGGTTGTGGTGTTGCGCCGCTTTTATTTACTGCCAGAAAACTGGCTGAGAATGGCAAAAAGATAACGACTTTGATTGGTGCCCGAGGGATGGCTAACTTACTGCGTATTGATGCGTATATGCCGTATGGCGAGGTGCTTACAAGTACTGAAGACAGTAGTCATGGTGAAACAGGTTTTGTCACTCAACATTCTATAATGCAGAATTTGATGGCTTTTGATGCGGTGCTTACTTGTGGCCCGGAGGCGATGATGATGGCGGTTGGTAAAATGGCACAGAAGCAAAATGTGCATTGTGAGGTGTCGCTTGAAAATACAATGGCTTGCGGGATTGGTGCTTGTTTGGTCTGCGTGCAGGATACAACTGAGGGGCATAAGTGTGTGTGTACGGATGGTCCGGTGTTTAATGTAAATGTTTTGAAATGGTAAATACGGCTGTAAATCTGAATGGATTGAAATTGAGAAATCCTGTGTTAACTGCTTCCGGTACGTTTGGTTATGGATCGGAGTTTCAGGATTTTATTGAGCTTGAACGGCTTGGCGGTTTTGTTGTGAAGGGTACTACTTTGCATCCCCGGCAGGGTAATCCGTATCCGCGGATGGCTGAAACGTCTTCAGGCATGTTAAATGCGGTGGGTTTGCAAAATGTGGGTGTAGATGCATTTATTGCCGATATTTATCCGAATATAAAGCAGATTGATTCTAATATTATTGTGAATGTTTCGGGGTCGAAAATAGAGGATTATGTGGAAACTGCTCGTAAAATCAATGTTTTAGAGAATATTCCTGCCATTGAGTTAAATATTTCTTGCCCGAATGTAAAAGAGGGTGGTATGGCTTTTGGTACGTCTTGTTCGGCTGCGGCTGAGGTAATTAAAGCAGTACGAAAAGTATATTCTAAACATCTGATGGTGAAATTATCTCCGAATGTAACAAGTGTTGCTGATATTGCTGCCGTAGCAGAGCAGGAGGGAGCGGATTCCGTTTCGTTGATTAATACGTTGCTCGGAATTGCAATTGATGCTAAAACCCGAAAGCCTGTTCTCTCAACAATTACGGGTGGTTTGTCTGGTCCGGCTGTGAAACCCGTGGCGCTTCGTATGGTTTGGCAGGTGGCGCAGGCTGTGAATATTCCGGTGGTAGGTATGGGTGGTATCATGACTGCTGAAGATGCGGTGGAATTCTTGCTCGCTGGGGCTTCTGCTGTGCAAATTGGTACTGCAAACTTTATTGATCCGGCTATCACAATGAAAATTGTGGATGGCATTGAAAATTACATGCTTGTGCACGGTTTTGATGATGTAAATGAGCTGATTGGCGGGATGATTACTGAATAATCTACTTGTTGTGATTTTCTTTGTTTCATTCAATTAGCCAGATTCAACTGAATTTGGCTAATTGCGATTTATTTTCACTTGGATTTCGTTGTTTTATTGAACTTTTTATGCACAGATATTGTTTTGCTTTTAAAATGAGATACTATTTTTTTATATTAAGCTTGATAATTGTAAATCTGACTGTTATGGGACAAAATTCAGAGAAAATAACCCTCGGAATGGGATGTTTTTGGTGTGGTGATGCGGTTTTTAGCCGTATCGATGGGGTAATTTCGGTTGAATCTGGTTACAGTGGTGGTCATGTCGAAAATCCCACATATCGTGAGGTAACGCAAGGAACAACAGAACATGCTGAAGTTATTCAAGTTACTTTTAATCCGGAAGTTGTATCATTCAGTGATATTTTGGCAATTTTTTGGGAAATGCATAATCCGACAACGCTAAATCGCCAGGCTGCTGATGTGGGCACGCAGTATCGGTCTGCAATTTTTTATCATAACGATACGCAGAAACGAATTGCTGAAGCGCAAATTGAATTGCTCACGAAAGAAAAATATTTTGATGATCCGATAGTCACAGAAATAACGGAAAGGGAAACGTTTTATCCGGCCGAGGATTATCATCAGGATTTTTATGATAACAATAAAAATAACGGCTATTGTCGTTTTGTGATTGAACCGAAATTAAAAAAGCTACAGAAGTTGTTTCAGGAGAAAATTAAATGATCCTAATCGCTGAGAATCGCGTATTTGATTGTTTACAGTATAATTCCTCGAAATATGTAAGAATTCGTAAATTTTTTAAATAAAAACAAATGAATGATAATTTATATTATGTTAAATTGGATATTTGAAAACCCTCTATTGAGAATAATATAAAATTTAATGAAATATTTCTTTTGGGCGCCTCCCACCAGCCGGTGGGTCGGTCTGCGCCTTCAAGCTAATTCTTGTTCTGTGTATTTCAGACTATTTTGCATGTGCTTCCTTATGGTCGCATTGCAAAATTGCTTCAATATTCACATCACAAGCCTCAGGCTTTACGGACTTCGCCCTGGCGCTTGTCGACTTTAGTGCCAAATAAAATCAGATTAACCCGGAAAATTCATGCCATATCCCCAAATTTGAGTTAGTAGAAAAATGGGCTGCAGCAAGTTAAAGCATTAGTCAACAGCACTTTATCAATACAAACAAAAAAAACCGCCCCTTTTTAGAAGCGGTTTCCTTTTCATAAATTTTATTTATTCGGTTAAAGCATCCAATTCAGCCTTAATCTCATCGTGTTTTTCAATATTTCCAACTCGATAATAAATAGTTTTCAAGGTTGATAATACAGCAACATCATTTGCTTTCAGATCTCGTGCTTTCTCCAAATATGGCAATGCTTTTTTAAACAAACCATCAGCTGCTTTTTTCACTTCATCGTATCTTTGCGGTTCAGTCGGCGGAATATTATTGTTCGCCCAAGACAATGTATCTGCCGCATAGTTGTAATAATATGCACCGAGACTGTAATTGGCATCAAAGTTATCCGGATCAAACTTAACAGCACTTTCATACTCTTTTACTGCTTTTTTCTGTTGGTCAGTTTCTTCGTAAAGTGTACCGCGAATTACATAAAACTGTGCATTATTCGGGTTGTTTTCAATCGCCAGTGAAATATAATCCAATGCTTTTTCATTTTCTTTAATCTCCACATAATAGTTGAATAAATCAATGACTAGTGGATAAGATGCGTCAGGATATTTTTCAATTGCGACTTCCAAAGTATTGACAAATTTTGCGGTATCACCGGTATTTAGGTAACCCATGGCCAAACTTTGATAAATGCTTACTTTATCTTCCACTTTTTCACCATAATTGATTTGTTTTAGCATTTCGTTATATTGCACAGTCCGCTCCCAGTCTTCTGAGTTAATTGCGGCAAGTGATGTAAAATAAAGTACTTGGGTATCCATTTTCATGGCGATTGATGAAACAGTCAATGATTTCTCAAATTTCTCCAATGCAGTTTCATAAGATTGCTCACGAAAAGCTTCAACGCCTTGATTAACGAATCCATTTGCAAGTGCCGGCAAACGCACGGTGATAATATCAATCAGCGCTTTTTGGTCTTCCAATTTTGTATCGGAATCCTGTAACGCTTTAAAAAACTTCATGATATCTATCTGTTTTTCGAGATCCAATTTTCTCAATTCCGGATCTTGGAAATTCAAACGCAATGATTTAATATAGGCTTCAAACGCTTGATCTGCACAGTTTTCTTCGCACAAATCTCTGTGTTTTTGCTTTTCAGCAGTCGATAATTCCTGATAAGTACGTCCATAATACCACCAGGTTTTGTAATCATCTTTTGTTTTAGGGTGTTCTATTGCCTTATTAATGCTCTCATGTGCATCATCAAGAAATCCCTCTTTAAGCGCTGACCAACAGTTCATTACCTCTCTGTTTTGAGCAGATAAGGCAGTTACTGCAAATAATCCAAATAATAGTATTCCAAGTCGTTTCATAATGTTCATTTTAGTTATTTTCAAATCAATGAATTTTCCATAAATAATCAAAATCCTTGCCAAAATTAATCTTCGTCCGGAGAATCTGTATTTTCTTCGTTTTGATTAGTTAACGAATCAGTGGTTTCATCTGTTGCTTCATCTGTTGCTTCATCTGTT
>CAYOUD010000138.1:4599-7311 GCA_964407055.1 uncultured Bacteroidales bacterium
TTCATCTGTTGCTTCATCTGTTGCTTCATCTGTTTCAACAATTTCAGCATCAGTTATTTCTGCTTCTTCCTCTGCCCCATTTTCTACATTAGTAACCGCTGCAATTTGATCATCATCACGAAGATTTATTAATCGAACTCCCTGAGTTGCTCGGCCCATGACACGTAAATCGGATATTGCAATACGAATCATAATACCTTGTTTGGTAATAATCATCAAGTGATCCATATCCGTAACCGCATTAATCGCAATTAATTTACCGGTTTTTTCAGTAATATTAATTGTTTTAACTCCTTTACCTCCACGGTTTGTGACACGATAATCGTCTAATTTAGAACGTTTACCATATCCGTTTTCAGAAACAACAAGAATGTTTTTCTCCGGATTAACGACAATCATGCCAATAGCTTCATCATCCGCATTTAAGGAAATTCCCCTCACTCCTGTTGCAGTTCGTCCAATTGGGCGTACAATATCATGTGGAAAATGAATTGCTTTGCCATTTTTTGCAGCAATCACAATATTATGTACTGCATCTCCTTCCACGTCTTCAATCAAACGTGCATTCAGGAGCATATCGTCTTCACGAATGGTAATTGCATTAATTCCGTTTTGACGCGGACGAGAATATTCTCTCAGGCGGGTTTTCTTAATCACACCACGTTTAGTGGCCATCATAATAAATCGGCTGTCTATATATTCATCATCTTTCAGGTCTTTTGCCCGGATGTATGCTTTAATTTCATCGTCGGGTTCAATATTGATAAGGTTCTGAATTGCACGTCCTTGCGATGCTTTAGTTCCTTCAGGCAGTTCATACACTTTCAACCAGAAACATTTTCCTTTCGCGGTAAAGAAAATTAAGGTGTTATGCATTGTAGCCGTAAAAATCGATTCAATAAAATCTTTATCTCGGAAATTCGAGGCTCTGGAGCCAACACCTCCCCTGCCCTGAGTTCTAAATTCAGTTAAAGGTGTCCGTTTAATGTAACCAAGATGAGAAATTGTAATCACCATATCATCATCAGCATAAAAATCCTCAGGATTCATGTCCTCTGATGCATAAATGATATCGGTACGGCGGTCATCTCCATATTTTTCTTTTAAAGCAACCAACTCATCACGAATAATCTGACGACGTAATGATTCAGTTGAAAGAATTTCATGGAAATATTTAATGCGTTCCATCAATTCTGCGTGCTCATCTCTTAATTTGTTGGTTTCGAGTGCTGTTAAGCTACGTAAGCGCATTTCAACGATTGCTTTCGCTTGCTCCAAACTTAACTCAAATCGTTCCATGAGTCCCTGACGGGCTTCATCAACATTTTTTGATTTTTTGATGATAGCGATCACTTCATCAATAAACTCAAGGGCTATAATTAAGCCTTCAAGAATATGTGCACGTTTTTCAGCTTGCCTAAGATCGTATTCAGTTCTGCGAATCAATACAATAATACGGTGATCAATAAAATGCATTAGCAAATCTTGCAAATTCAACATTTGCGGACGCCCATTGACCAAGGCAATATTATTCACTGAAAAAGAGTTTTGCAATTGTGTGTATTTGAATAACTTATTCAATACGACGTTACTAACTGCATCTCGTTTTAAATCAATAACAATGCGCATTCCTCGACGGTCACTTTCATCATTCACATTTGAAATTCCGTCAATTTTTTTCTCGTTAATTAAATCGGCAATTTTGATAATCAATTCTGCCTTATTAACAAGGTATGGGATTTCGGTAACAATAATGCGTTCACGACCGCTGTCTGCAACTTCTATATCCGTTTTTGAACGAACAATAATTCGTCCTCTTCCGGTTTCAAAGGCTTCTTTTACGCCATCATAGCCGTAAATAATACCACCGGTTGGGAAATCAGGAGCTTTAATATACTGTATCAGCTCATCAATGGAAACATCCGGATTATCAATAGTTGCACAAAGCGCATCAATTACTTCCCTTAAATTGTGTGGTGGCATATTTGTTGCCATACCCACTGCAATTCCTGACGTTCCGTTAACCAGCAATAATGGTACTACTGTTGGTAAAACCGTTGGCTCTTTTAAGGTATCATCAAAGTTATATTGGAAATCAACGGTTTCTTTATCCAAATCTTTAAGCACTTCCTCAGAGAGTTTTTGCAAACGTGCTTCTGTATAACGCATAGCCGCAGGGCTGTCACCGTCAACAGAACCAAAGTTTCCTTGTCCGTCAACCAACATATAACGCATTGACCAAGGTTGTGCCATACGAACCATCGCATAATAAACGGATGAATCGCCGTGTGGGTGATATTTACCCAAAACTTCCCCAACAATACGAGCGGATTTCTTGTGTGATTTATTTCCTGTTATGCCAAGCTCTGACATTCCAAATAAAATCCTTCTGTGTACAGGTTTTAAACCATCCCGAACATCGGGTAATGCACGTGAAACAATAACAGACATTGAATAATCAATGTACGCTGATTTCATTTGATCGGTAACATTGACTGTTATAATTCTCGAATCTTTTCCTTCTTCACTCATTGTATTTTTTCCTTTTTTTAATCAAGCCACTAAATTACATAATATCTACTGAATTATCGCTTATTTAATGCATTATTTTCAACAGTTTTCTGTTTGTAATTTTGATTGTCATATCATAAAATTAGTTTAAGGGGACTTCTAATAATTCTTTCGCATCAAGATTTTCAGCGTTTTTCATAG
>CAYOUD010000139.1:0-7285 GCA_964407055.1 uncultured Bacteroidales bacterium
TGAATAATGCAGGTAAAACCCTTGAAATATGAAAATATGACTGCGGGTTTCGATGATTCAAATCTGCACAAAGAGAATTCCATGAATAATGCAGGTAAAACCCTTGAAATATGAAAATATGACTGCGGGTTTCGATGGTTCAAACCTGTACAAAGGGAATGGCATGAATTTTCCGGGTTAACAATTAAAATTTTCAAGTAGAATTTAGCATCTAAAAAGGTATAATTAAACCAATACTTTCAGTGCAGAGGGCAGCATTTCAATTTCAAACGGTCCTTCGGGGATGATTTCTCCATCAACTTCAGCGAGGAGTTCCGGTCCATCCTGAACAATCAATCGTTTTGTTTTGTAGGCATGTACTCCAGGCACTTTAAGGATTTTTCCACTATAAAGCTTTAACACATTCCGAACAATTTTAAACAAAGACATATCGTCGTACAGGGTAACATCAAACAGCCCGTCATCAATTACGGCATTAGGTGTTTGTTTCATTCCTCCTCCGCTAAACCTTCCATTCCCGATGCTTATGCTAAAAATTTTCCGAGAAATTGTTTCGCCGTTAATTTCAACAGTCATTGGCAACGACCGATAAGACAAAGCTGTTCTGAGTAAATTAAATAAATAAGCAATCGCCATACGGTTTCCACGCTCCTGCATTTCATTGGTAGCTTTCACAACCACTGCATCAAAACCAAAGCCCGCAATATTTACAAAATAATGAGTAGCAGGCTTCCCGTCAACACTATGTGTGAGTTTCCCGACATCCTGAAAATGGGCTTCTCCGGTAAATAAATATTCCAAAGCTTTCTTATATTTTTCAGGAATTCCGTAATATCTAGCCCAATCATTTCCTGTTCCGACAGGGATAATTCCAAGACTAATTTCTTCCGGGGGCACGATTTTCTGATGAAAAATACCATTAACTACCTCATTGACCGTTCCATCACCTCCAACAACAATCAACGATTTATACCCAAGACTTAGTTCCTCTTCAACAATTCTGACTGCATGTCCGGGCCCACTGGTAAGCACAGCTTTGTAATAAATATCTTTTTGTCGAATTAAGCGCTCAATGTGCAGCCAGTCCTTTCCAGCTTTTCCTTTAGCCGCATTGGGATTAACGATAAAAAGATAATGTTTCATCATAAAAGCAATAATCCTGACAGATTTTAATCACAATGTTACTGATTTTATTTTTCTTTTAATAGTTTTATGAAAAATTTAACGCAAACTAAAAGGACAATGAAGCAAATTAAAACCATCACAAGTTACTTGCAAGGCATTAATGAAGATCCGATTAAATCGGAGTATATCGAATATGACAAAGCCGGGAATATTGTATTGAGTTTCAAGTACGATGAGGAAGGAACTATTATCGAAAAGTCAGAATTCACATTCGATGAAAAGAGTAGAAAATTAACAGAGAAACAGTACTTGTCAGAGACTGAAATTGCTGAAGAACACCATTTCACATACAATGACAAGGGGGAATTATCCGAAATCCATACAAACTACGCAGAGGGCTACTCATCCATTCGAAAAATCACTTACAATCCGCAACAACACGAACGTATTGAGCTTGAACTTGATGAGGATGGTGAGATGGAAGAAAAACATGTTTTCAAATATCATGAAAAACATGGAAAACTCATTGAGCGGGCAGAATATGACGACCGGGAAAAACTTGTTCAAAAAACCACACAATTATATGACGACAAAGCGCGTGTAATTGAGCAAGCCGAATATGAAAGGAAAGGAAAAAAGCCGATTCAAAGTCGGAAATATTCATACATAGACGACAGTGATAAAATTGAGCAATTGAGCGTATTCAATCACAAAGGAAAACTCATTAATCAATATCGTTTGTTTTATGATGAACAAGGCCGCGTGACCCGTCAGATTTCCCCTACGAGCGGCAGCATTGAAGTCGATTATCTTTCTGACAAAGAGCAAGTTGACCGAACGCTTGATGCCACGGGAAATATTCAAAATGAAACGAAAACCATTTTTGATGATGCAGGAAATGTTATCAGGGAAGAAGATTTAATGCTTACAAAAACACATGAAATCAGCTATTACGAGGAAGGATAAAGGGAGGGATCTCAAATACTCTATCAAAAAGTTGTTTTATAAATATTTCGATGCAAAACAGATCCAACTTGTGGCCTCCGACAATTAAAAAGTTTGCGAGCTAAAAAATTAATTTATCAACAATTCCCCCATAGACTTGCATTATCAACGATTTGCTGTTAATAAACAAGTACTGAAACTGCGGATATTTTATTCGAAAATCTGTATTTTTGTAAAAATTAGCAGGTTTTAGCAATGAATGGGAACTACACAGAAGACAGTATTAAGACCTTAGAATGGCGTGAACACATTCGTAAGCGCCCCGGCATGTACATTGGAAAGCTGGGAAACGGAAGCTCTTACGATGACGGTATCTATATTCTTATCAAGGAGGTGATTGACAACTCCATTGATGAGTTTACCATGGGGAACGGTAGAAAAATTGAGGTTGAACAAACGGAACACAGCATACGTATTCGTGACTATGGGCGCGGTATCCCTTTGGGTAAACTGGTCGATGTTTCATCAAAAATGAATACCGGAGCAAAGTATGACTCGAAGGTTTTTAAAAAATCCGTCGGGCTAAACGGAGTCGGGATAAAAGCAGTTAATGCACTATCGTCTAAATTTCTCATTTTTGCTTATCGTGAAGGCGAGAAAAAAGAAGTGCTTTTTGAAGAAGGATATCTAAAAAAAGAACACGAAATTGCTCCGACCAAAGAACGCAATGGAACCGAAGTTATCTTTACTCCTGACCAGGAAGTTTTTGGCGAATACGAATTCAATTTGGAGCATATCCACGAAATGCTTCGAAATTATGTTTTTCTAAACTCCGGACTAACCATTGAGTTAAACGGAGAAAAATTTGTCAGTCGTAATGGCTTACTGGATTTACTGAATGATAAAATGCGTTCAGAAGGTTTGTATCCCATCATTCACTTAAAAAATGGTGATATTGAAATTGCACTCACCCATTCGCAAGGATACGGAGAAGAATATTATTCGTTTGTTAACGGACAATATACCCCACAAGGCGGAACCCATTTAACCACATTTAAAGAAAGCATTGTAAAAACCATTAAGGACTTCTTTCAAAAGAATTTTGAAGCTTCAGATATTCGCAATTCAATATCAACAGCAATCAGCATAAAAATCGAAGAGCCTATTTTTGAATCTCAGACGAAAACCAAATTAGGATCCAGAGATATGGGTCCAAAAGGGCCGACTATCCGATCTTACATCAACGATTTTATTAAAAGTCATTTGGATGATTATCTGCATAAAAATCCAGAAACGGCTGACCTTATGCTGAATAAAATTCAAGGCAATGAGAAAGAACGGAAAGCCATCAGCGGAATTAAGAAAATTGCCAGAGAACGCGCAAAAAAAGTATCACTCCATAACAAAAAACTACGTGACTGTCGTGCGCATCTTAATTCCAATCATGAACGTCGGCTAGAAAGTTCTATTTTTATCACGGAGGGAGATTCGGCGAGCGGGTCAATTACAAAAGCACGAGATGTCAACACACAAGCAGTTTTCAGTTTACGCGGAAAACCTTTGAACACATACGGGCTGACCAAAAAGGTGGTATATGAAAATGAAGAATTTAATCTTTTACAAGCAGCTCTGAACATTGAAGAAGGCATGGAGCAATTGCGCTACCGGAATGTCATTATTGCAACAGATGCCGATGTGGACGGAATGCACATCCGCTTGTTGATTATCACATTTTTTCTTCAATTTTTCCCTGACCTGATAAAAAACGGGCACTTATTTATTTTACAAACTCCGCTATTCCGTGTCCGAAACAAAAAAGAAACGCATTATTGCTACAGCGAAGAGGAACGAGATAAAGCCGCACGAAAGCTTAAAGGGAAAGCAGAAGTTACCCGATTTAAAGGTTTGGGAGAAATTTCACCGAATGAATTTAAATTTTTTATTTCTGAAGGGCTGAGGCTTGACCAAGTCAAACTGACCAAACAGGATGAATTAAAACAGATGTTGGGTTTTTACATGGGGAAAAACACACCGGAGCGTCAGGATTTCATTATTGAAAATCTAAGAAATTACGAAGAAATTATTGACTAAACATGGATACAGAAAACAAAGATATTCAAGGAAACGAACAAGACGCAAATCAGGAAACACATCCCGCCGGAAAGATTACCAAGCTTTCAGGAATGTATCAGGACTGGTTTTTGGATTATGCCTCTTATGTGATTTTGGAGCGTGCCGTTCCCCATGTTTACGATGGGTTAAAACCGGTTCAGCGACGAATTCTTCATTCCATGAAACTTTTGGATGACGGACGTTATAACAAAGTCGCCAATATTGTTGGTCACACCATGCAGTTTCACCCACATGGAGACAGCTCAATTGGAGATGCGCTTGTACAGCTCGGACAAAAAGAGCTACTTATTGACACTCAGGGAAACTGGGGGAACACACTAACAGGGGATCGTTCTGCAGCACCTCGTTACATTGAAGCAAGACTCACAGCCTTTGCATTGGATGTTGTTTTCAATGCAAAAACCACGAATTGGAAACCTTCGTACGACGGGAGAAACAAAGAACCAATTACCCATCCCATGAAGTTTCCACTGCTGCTTACTCAAGGCGTAGAAGGAATTGCCGTTGGATTAGCATCAAAAGTTTTACCACACAATTTCAATGAAATTTTGGATGCCTGTATAAAGCATTTAAAAAAGGAAAAATTCGAGCTTTTACCTGATTTTCTGACAGCAGGAATGGCCGATGTATCCAAATACAACGACGGAATACGTGGAGGAAAAGTACGTGTCAGAGCACGTATTGAGAAAATTTCAAATCGCGAATTAAAAATTACAGAAATCCCTTACGGAGAAACAACATCATCTGTTATTGATTCGGTTCTGTATGCTAATGACAGAGGAAAAATTAAAATCAAAAAGATTGATGATAATACCGCTCAGGATGTTGAAATCTTAATCAGTCTTCCTGCAGGAACATCATCTGATAAAACAATTGATGCACTATACGCATTCACAAAGTGTGAAGTTGGTATTTCACCAAATACTTGTGTTATTGATGATGACAAACCTAGATTCATGGGCGTTTCAGAAATACTGGAACTTTCTGTAGAAAACACAACTCAACTGCTAAAACTCGAGCTGCAGATTCGCCAACAAGAGTTGGAAAACGAATTGCACATGGCAAGTCTGGAACGTTGGTTTATTGAAAATCGCATTTATAAAGACAAAGACTATGAAACTGCAAAAACTACACAGACCGCTTTAGAACATATTGCAAAACGAGCTGAAGAAATTAAAGACAAACTTTTACGGGATATAACGGAAGAAGACTTACTCAAACTGCTTGAAATCCGCATGAAGCGTATTATTCGTTACAATGCTGACAAAGCAGAAGAAGCAAGTCTCAAATTGAATGAAGAGTTACTTGAAGTCAAACAAAATATTGAGAATATCATTGATTACACAATCGAGCATTACGAACGATTGAAAAAAACTTATGGAAAAGGCAGAGAGCGCCGTACTGAACTAAGAAGCTTCGATAATATTCAAGCACAAAAAGTAGTTATTGCCAATGAAAAGCTTTATGCAAATTTCAAAGAAGGTTTTATCGGCTACGGACTGAAAAAAGAAGATTATATCTGCGATTGTTCTGATATTGACGAAGTCATTGTTTTCTTAAAAGACGGAAAGTACATTGTCACAAAAGTTTCGGAAAAAGCTTTTATCGGAAAAGACATTATTCATGCCGCAGTATTTAAACGTAACGACAAACGTACTGTTTACAATGCAGTGTATCGTGATGGGAAAACCGGAAGCACATTTATCAAACGCTTTGCAGTTACAAGCATAACGCGGGATAAAATGTATGAACTCACACAAGGAAGTGAGCATTCGAAAGTGCTGTATTTTACGGCAAATCCAAATGCTGAAGCAGAAATAATCAAGGTATATCTCAAACCAAAGCCAAAAATCCGCAAATTAATTTTTGAATTTGATTTTCAGGAAATTGCTATCAAAGGACGTCAAAGCAAAGGAAATATTCTGACGAAACATGATCTCCACAAAATTACAATGAAAGAAAAAGGCGTTTCAACGCTTGGTGGTCGGAAAATTTATTTTGATAAGGACATCATGCGTCTGAATGTGGACAAACGAGGAGAATTCCTTGGTGAGTTTCTGGGTGATGACAAAATCATTATATTACTTGAAGACGGAAATTACAGACTGACAAATTTTGACTTAAGCAATCATTTTGAAAAAAATCTATTGAAAGTTGAGAAATACAATCCTGATAAAGTTTATACTGCAATTCATTACGATGCAGAGCAGAAATATTATTATCTCAAACGTTTTCAAGCTGAGGATATCAGCACAACCCAATTGTTCATCGGAGAATCTGAGGGTTCAAAACTTGTTGAATTGGTTGATGACAAATGGCCACAAGTTCGAATTGTTTTTGGCGGAAATCACAAAGAAAAAGAAGACGAACTGCTTGATGCTGAAGAATTCATCACGATTAAAAGTCATAAAGCACGCGGAAAACGCTTGACAACATTTGAAACAAAAAGCATTCAATTTGATGAGCCTCTGCAAAAAGAGGAACCGAAGGTAGAATCTGAGGATTCAGATGAAGTCAATGATGATTCGGATGAACAGGATCAAATGACGCTGGAATTATAATGCGAATTTTTCTTATCGGATTTATGGCAAGCGGGAAAAGCCATTGGGGCAAACAACTGGCGCAAAGGCTATTGCTTCCTTTTGTGGATTTAGACAAGACAATCGAAAATAGTTGTCAAATGAGCATTTCGGAGATTTTCAACACAAAAGGAGAAACTGAATTCCGAAATATTGAAACAGCAGTATTAGAGGAACAGATTGCTAATCAATCAGAATTTGTGATGGCGTGCGGCGGAGGTATTATGCTTTCTGATACGAATCGCCGACTGTTAAAATCTGCAGGAATCACCGTATTTGTGGATACTCCAACTCAAACGATTATTAACCGTCTGCTAAACGATGCAGGAAATCGTCCGCTTTTGGAAAACTTAACGCCTAATGAACTTGAATCAAAAGTAAAGCGCATGATGGAAGGACGGCGGAATAATTATGAGTCGGCTAATATTTTCTTTTATCCGGAACATGAAACGCTAGGTGATTTGGTAAATAAATTAACCCGAAAAATTCACCGCAAATAGTTA
>CAYOUD010000140.1:0-7181 GCA_964407055.1 uncultured Bacteroidales bacterium
GGTTTAGATGATTCAAATCTGCACAAAGGGAATGGCATGAATTTTCCGGGTTAATTGCATCAATAAATTTTGTAATGCTATCTGTTCCCAGTGTTTCCATGCCATAAAAATACAAAGGATTTGATTTTTATCAAATGCATGAGAATAATTTTTTAAATAAAAGCGGCGAATAACTTTGTCCCCGTTGATTTCCAGGACAGTACAGTTTTTTATTATCCTTTATGTTGCAGAACATTAAACGATCATATGTTCAATATAGACACATCAAACGTGTCGAATATTTCAATAATATTACTTTATGTCGATATTAATTCATAAAATCCGTTTTCCGTTTCGCTTTTCCGGTTTTAATTCAGTAATTAAATACTTAAATTTGCAGCAAAAATAACGATATGAAAACCTACGATGTTATAATTATTGGAGCAGGCCCGGCAGGAATAATTGCGGGAGTTACTGCAAAGAAACAAAATCCAGAAAAAGAAATTTTAATGATTACCGAGGCTCCAAAAGGACTAGTTCCTTGTGGCATTCCTTATGTGTTTCATGATTTAGATGATGTCAGTCAGAATGCCATGGGTCCTAAACCATTCGTGGATGCCGGCGGAAAGTTAGTTATTGGCACAGTTAACTCACTGGATGCTGAGGCACATCGATTGAAAACTATTTCAGGAGAAGAGTTTGCATATGACAAGCTTGTATTTTCAACCGGTTCGCATCCAGTTGTCCCAACTTTCATCCCAGGTTATAATCTGGATGGAGTTACTTATATCAAGAAAAATTATGCATACATTGAATCTCTTCAGGGAAAAGTCAAAAATGCCAAAGATATTGTTGTTGTTGGTGGTGGATTTATTGGTGCCGAAGTAGCAGAACAACTGCATATGCGCGGAGATACTGAAGTGAGTTTAATTGAGCTTGAGAAAAATTGTTTCAGCAAAGCATTTTCTTCTGAGATGGCTAAAATTGCAACTGATAAACTTCGCGAAGCAGGGCTAAATGTTTTGACCTCCACTAAAGTGGTAGAATTTATTGGTGAGTCTGGTAAAGTTACGGGAGTGCGTTTAGCATCCGGAAAAATTATCCCTGCTGATTTGATTATTTCATCAGTTGGTTACAAACCCAATACCGATTTGGCAAAAGATGCCGGTGTACGGCTTAACACAATCGGTGCAATTTATGTTGACAATTATGGAAGATCCAACCTAAATGATATTTATGCGGTTGGTGATTGCGCCGGAACCAAAGGATTTATAACAGGTTCTGAGGACAATATCATGCTGGCATCCACTGCAACGGCAGAAGCCAGAATTATGGGATACAATCTTTTTGGAATACAAATTAAGCGTTGCTTTGAAGGAACGCTTGGGGTTTTCTCCACTAAAATTCATAATTTCTCAATGGCATCGGCAGGTTTAAATGATAATTCAGCCAAAGCGGCAAATGTTCATTACATTAAAGCTGAGTTTTCAGATGTTAACCGTCATCCGGGGACATTGAAGGACACATCACCTCTATCTGTTCGTTTGTTTGCATCATCAACTGATGGAAGCATATTAGGAGGAGAAGTATGGGGTGGTAAATCAGCCGGAGAAATAATTAATATCATTTCGCTGGCAATTCAGAAAAAAGTGTCGGTTTATGAATTGGTTTCATTTCAAATTGGAACCCATCCATTATTAACTGCGGCACCAACTAAATATCCTTTAATCAAAGCCGCTGAAGGCATTATTGCAAAATTGAAAAAATAAAATAGTTTGAAATACTACTAATAAAATAGAGGCTGTCAAATTTGGCAGCCTCTATTTTTATATTGAGTTTATTTTTACTGATTTAAGATTAGTGGCATTCCACCGTCTCCTGAACCAATAATTACAGTTTTTGCATTTTGACTTTGACTTAATTTCAGTGTCGCTTCAATTCCGCGCATTTTCAAAAGACTTGGAGTCAAAGATGAGTTAATAATTTTATTTGCACGTGATTCACCTTCTGCTTGAATCCGTTTACGCTCCGCTTCTTTTGCTTCTTTTTCAAGTTTAAATTCGTAAGCAAGTGATTCCTGTTCCTGCTGCAATTTCATTTCAATTGCGCCCTTAATTTGCTGTGGCAGATTAATTGAACGAATAAGCACTGCTTTGGTGGTAATAAAGTTTTCATTCAGAATTTTAGTGGCTTCCTGAATAATAGCCAATTCAACTTCTGCACGTTTTTTGGAATAAATTTCCTCTGCCGTGTAGCGCCCCATTACTTGTCTAACGGTCGATCGCACCTCAGGCTTAACCAACTGGTTTTCATAGTTTTCGCCAAAAGTTCTGTGAAGAAACGGAAGTGCGTTGTGAGTTGGGAAATACCGTACAGTAACATCCACGTTAATGGACAACCCATTTCTGTCCAAAACATCCATTGTTTCTTCGGCGGTGCGCTCTTTTACATTGTATTTGATGAATTTATTCCAGGGAGCAATCACATGAAATCCTTCACCGAATACGAGTTCAGTATCCAATCCACCTCCAAAAGGACGATAAATAATTCCACGTTCGCCGGCATCAACAATTTTAAATGTTGAGCTGCTAAAAATAATCAATAGTATAACGGCTAATGCACCTACTATTAGAGTGTTTCTTGCTAATTTACTCATGTTGTTCATAATTTAATTTCCTCTATATTTTAGTTAAACTCAGGTTTTAAACATAATATTGGAATATTTGAACCCATAATCACTTTTCTAGCTAGGGAACCAATAATCTTTTCTTTAATTTGCATTTCCTGTTGTATCATAATTACAAGCAAATCACCATTTTCATCATCCGCATAATCCAAAAGATTTTTAGAAATGATGTCAATTTTCGTCCCCACATCTAATAATTTTGTTGTACAGACTATTGATTTATTAACAAAATAAGCTTCAACCTGTTCAATTAACAAGCGCAATTTTATCAATTTAAAATCTTTATGCGGACTGTATGCGGATACGACATCAACTTCTGCATTAAAATATTTCGCAAGTTCGGCAGTCATTTCAACCTTTTTCGTGGTATCTTTGGTTAAGTCTAAGGGCAAAATGATGCGTTTGCATCCACGACGATGAAATTTCCCTTTAATGGAAACAACAGGACATGGAGCTTCTTTAATTAATCGCATTGTAATTGGACCAAAAGATAATTTTCTGCTACCAACAAAAATGAATCTTGCATTAATGGACTTTGCAACATCCAAGATTACAGGAACTATCTTGCCATGTTCAATCGTAAAGCTACATTCTAAACCGGATTCTTCAGTTACAACTTGCGATAAACGATTTAATTTATCGGTTAATGAATCTAAACTCTCTTGCGTTATTGCATCTGTATCATCACTTTTAATCTTTCCGGTAATAACATGCAAAAGTGTAATTCTTGCATTTGCATATCGGGCAATGTTGTAAGATTGTTCCAAAGCAATCATTGATTGATCTGAAAAATCTACCGGGATTAAGATGGTTTCGTTTTTTGGGTACATTATCCTCGATTTTAACTTTTGGCAAAACTTATGCAAAGGTACGACAAAGCTAAGCATCTACCAAATAATCATTTTATATCTGAAGGGGTGAAAAATTCTACGTTTTTTCATTGGTTACAAAACGCTATTTTTACGCTGAATTGGGTTTCCTAACAAAAATTTCGTACTTTTGAATTAATAGAAATTAAAATGAAGCCTTATGAAAGCAATTGAAGCATCTGAACTTATTCTTAATCCTGATGGAAGTATATATCATCTTAAATTAAAACCTGAACAATTAGCGGATAATATTATTGTTGTTGGTGATCCCGGAAGAGTAAAAATGGTTTCAGCACATTTTGATGAGATAACACATGAAGTGCAAAACCGAGAATTTTTCACGCATACCGGTCTATACAAAGGGAAGCCGATTTCTGTGATTTCAACAGGAATTGGCACAGATAATATTGACATTGTACTTAATGAGTTGGATGCTCTCGCAAATATTGATCTTGAGAAACGTATTCCGAAATCTGAACACAGGAAACTCAATGTCGTACGCATCGGGACGAGCGGTGGATTACAGGAAGAGTTGCATGTTGACAGTTTTTTGATGTCTGAACAATCCATAGGGTTTGATGGGATGTTGAACTTTTATGCAAAACGAAATGAAGTTGCTCAATTAGATGTTGAAAAAGCATTTAAAGCACATATGAATTGGAATCCGATTCTCAACAATCCATACATCGTCAATGCATCTGATAAACTAATGAAACAAATTGGCGAAGGCTTGACTCGTGGAATCACTATTTCGGCACCGGGTTTTTACGGTCCACAAGGGCGTGTTCTACGGTTGGATTTGCAAGTTGCAGATATGAATGATCGGTTACGGGCATTCCGTTATGAAGGAAAGAAAATCACCAATTACGAAATGGAAAGCTCTGCATTGTACGGATTGTGCAATATGCTTGGTCACGAGGCGCTTACTATTTGTGTCATTATTGCGAACCGATACAATAAGCAGTACAGCAAAGATTACCATCCCGCTGTAGAAAAGCTCATTAAATTGGTTTTGGATAGAATTTAAAGACAGGAGCAAAGTTCTCTGGAAACAGTGGCAGACGCAAAAAATTCCGCTAAATTCTGAAATGCACTTAATTCTAACAGATTTCTCAGGCACTACAGGGGACTTCGTTGCGTTCCATCCGCCGAAAGGCAGATCGCGATCAATGACAGTATGGGAAACGAATCTGTCATTCAGCCTGACGAGGTGCAAATTATGAGTGTCGGAAAAGGAATATACCACTCTGAATTCAATCCGAATGAAGAAATTGCAACTAATTTATTGCAAATCTTGGTTTTCCCGGATAAAAAATCGGTTATGAAATGTCCTGATGTAATTCAATGATTTGATTGGCGAGATAATCCCATGTCATTTCTGATTTTTCATTACGGATATTCTGACGATAAGTTTCTACTTTATCTTTATCGAAAAAACCTGATATTCCGTTTGCAATGGATGAAACATCTGCTTTTGGAATGATTTCCCCGGTTTTTTCATGCTGCACTAATTCTTTTAATCCACCAACATCAGTTGCAATAATGGGCAGTTCAAAATGAAAAGCTATGGAAGTTATCCCACTTTGTGTTGCTGATTTATAGGGCAAAACACAAGCATCTGCAGCGGAAAAATATAAAGAGACCTCCGTGTCACTAATGTATTTTATGTGTTTGTGAATCTGTTCAGAATTCTTATTCTGCGCAATGAGTTTATCATATTTCTCAAAACTGCCATACACTTCACCGGCAATGACGAGCTGATAACTCTCGTCCAATGCATTAAAAGCCTCAATTAACAAATCCAACCCTTTGTAATCACGAATAAATCCAAAAAACAGCAAGGTTTTTTTATCGGGATTTAGATTTAAAGATTTTCGTGCTTCGCTTTGATTCAGCAGTTCCCCAAAATGATTATAGAGCGGATGCTTCACCAGTCGGTATTTAGCCGTGGGTTTCAAACTCAGCAAATCGTCCCGCACTTTTTCCGACATTACAATATATGCATCGGTACACTTAAGAAAATAGCGGGTAAAAGGCATATCGATGATGCGTTTTTCGTGGGGGATTACATTGTCAAGAATGGCAATTCGCTTGGTTTGCTTTTTCTGTTTCGCACAAACAGCGCCGAGCGACGGGCCGAAGAAAGGCATCCAAAATTTCATTAAAATCAAATCCGGAGCAATTTTCTTTATCCGTTTACGGGTTTTTAACCAAGTTAACGGATTTATGCTGTCAAGCCAAATTTTACTATCAATTTCATCTACCTTATCGCCTTCGGTAACATATTGTGTTTCACCGGGAAATAAGATGTTTGGATACTGACGTTTAAAAGTCACGGCACTCATTTCATGTTGCGATTCCAGAGCTCTGTATAAAGCGGCATTGAATTGCGCAATTCCGCCTCGAAAGGGATAAAATGTTGATAAATAACAAATTCGCATAGCCTACTGTATCAACTTCATCAATTCGTTTTTAATTGTCTCGGGTTTCATGTCAAACATACAAGACCGTTCACGCGAGCATGAATTTCCGAAGTAGCAATCGCATCCGGTTTCAGGTTCAACAATCACACCGCGTCCGTACAATTCAAATTCATGTTTATTGAAAATGTTATTCATCAGCACCATCGGGGTTTTATGTCCGACGGCAATATGCATCATCATGCTTACCTGTGTAACCACTGCATCAAGATTTGCAGTCAGAGAAATGAATGTTTCAAGCGGGAATGTTCCGGGATACCAAGCGCCGCTTTTTTTTGAAAGCATGGCATTTTTTTCGTCTTCTTGCGGACCACCGAGTAAAATGGGTAAAACTTCAGTCTGATCAAGGCTATTAATGAAATTTTCCCAGTATTCATCCGGCCAAAGCCTGGTTTGCCAACGATTTCCACATCCGGTATTTAAGCCGACAACTTTTCTACCTTCGGCTTTTTCTGCAAATTTCTGTTTCCAGGATTCTGCAATTTCTTTGTTGTAATTCAGTAAATATTCTTCCTTTTGAAAGTCTAAATGACAGATTTCAAAAATTTCCTCTAAATATGATTTAGTATTTTTAATTGAAATATGATCGAAAAGACCTGTCATAATTTTATGATTTGCAGCCGGTGTTGCAGCGCTCAGATGTCCGTTTTTCCAGCTAAAACCATACTTTTCTTTTGCATCAACGTTATCAAGCAGCATACAAGCTTCTTCATCCTTATCCAGATTAATTGCAATATCGTAATGGCGTTCCTGTATCTTCAAAAGCGAAAAAGCTTCAGGGGTATAAATTTCCTGTATTGATTCATTCGACAGCACATCCGGAAAAAGAGTAAGCCATGTAAAATGCACGTCGCCATACATTTCACGATATCTGACAATAAGTGGTGTTGTGCGAATCACATCACCCATTGCACCAAGCTTTATGATAAGTATTTTTTTATCCCAAGCTTCGTAGTGCTTGCAAGTACTACATTCTGCATTTTCCGCTTTGTTTGGTTTGCAAGGTATGTATCCTTTAAAATATTTACAATCAAATTTTACTTGTGAGATATCCATGCTTGTTTAATTGATGAATTACAAAAGTAATAAAATGCCGCTAAATGGTCAATATTTTTTAGAGACAGAAATAATTTTCAATCCTTGGCTTACTTTCCGATACAAAAAGTG
>CAYOUD010000141.1:0-1913 GCA_964407055.1 uncultured Bacteroidales bacterium
GAGATTAAAATCCTTGATTGGGCCTATAGCTCAGTTGGTTAGAGCACCTGACTCAAAATCAGGTGGTCCATGGTTCAAGTCCATGTGGGCCCAACCCGAATGAAAGCCGGTTAACGTCGGCTTTTGTGTTTGTATATTTTGATTCAGATTTCGGGATAAAAACAAATGTTGTTTTTGCGAAAGAAAGTCTGTGCACTATGTGCAAATTAAAGTTTATGGCCGAAACGATAAAATTTTCAATAAATGGTAGGAGCAATAAAAAGTGATATCAACCAATATTTAAGTAGCCCAATAGAATAAAGTCATCTTTCTTATTAATCTCCTCAATAAATAGCAAGCCTTTTTCGGTCATGATAGCATTGTAGTACGAATTTTTAATGTTCGATTCGTTTACTGAAAAATTCTTAATAAATCTCCTGTTTTTATCATAAAGAGCTACGCCAACCGATTTTTTGTTAGGATTTTTAGTTATTGCAGTATCTCCATAAAAACGATAAAAACGCTGTGTTGAGTCACTGTAAAAAATGCGATAATACTGGAAGGTTTGAAAATATAACTCCGTAATATCATTCATGTCTTTTACTGTTGAATCAGCATTTAGGATAGGGTTGTGTTCAAATTCTTCAAATATAAACTCTTCTGCAGACTCATTAGGAGGATTGTACTTGTAAACAATTTCATCCATTGGGAAGACTATGAGTAATTCTTCTTTATACGAATTAATGTAGCAATCATTCGTTAAAGATACTTGAATTCTGGAAAGGTAATTGTCTGGGAACTTTAGATCAATAAAAGAGTGTTCACCTGTTGAACGATTAACCTGATAAACACAGCGTACATCCATTGATTGTCTCTCTGTTTCATTGACAGAATGATCTACTGCAGTAAAAAATATTGAATTGCTTCCTTTGTGATAAATACCATCCATATCTCCATTTTTAGCTCCATAGAAGTAAACTCCATCTCTCATACCAGTTTGGCATATTGTGTCTATCTCATTTTCAATGCAGTTATATTGAGTAATGCAAACATTTAAGTTGTTGTCAATGCTTGAAATAACTATTTCTTCATTGCTAATAGGGAGTATGTCTGCTATTCTTGATGTAAACGTGTTTCTGTATTGAGTAGGATACTCATATAATATCTCATTACTATTTGTGTCATCAATAAATTTAAATTTAATATAGTCATTTGTAATATGATATATGAAAATACTGTCTTCTTTGTTTACAAATCCCCATGTATTACCACAGCCCAAATCATCCATCTTAAAGCTTATCCTTTTTTGTGTGTATTGTGGTAGTATGTCATGCCTTAGCTGGCAGGAGTAAAGGATGACGATAAATATCAAAGATGAAAATACAGTTATTTTACTCTTCATATTAAAAGTTGGAATTTTAAATCTAATTTGTAATGATAATTTAATTTGCTAATTTATTTATTAATTCGTCTGGATGTCCCATGAAGCCATTTTCAAATAGTTCTATGAAGATATCATAATGATTAATTATAAGAGATCTACTTAAATTACCTTTGTATAATTCACGAACTACTGTTTCTAGCTCTTCTTGGTTAACGTAACTCATTTTTGTATACACTATAGTTGTGTCAGTTGTTATGTCTTCTTCTTCTTTGCATTCGCAAACTGTAGGTTTTGAACAAAATCCTTGATAGGAACATACGTCACATTTTTGACTCCATGTCTCATCGGGGCATTGACATTTTTTTATGCAGGTTATAAAAGGTACATCTTTACTATTTTTAGTGTCGCTTATTGATTTTTCAAGGTTTTCCTGTTGTTCTGAAGTGCATGATCCAACTAGTAAAATTAATGCAAATGGTAGGTAAAATAGAGTTTTCATAAGCGTTTGATTTTTTGTTGTTAAATAATAATATTTTCTGTTATTATGCAA
>CAYOUD010000141.1:2013-7076 GCA_964407055.1 uncultured Bacteroidales bacterium
AAACATGTCAAAAAATGCAATAAAATTAAATAAAAGTATTAATTGTGTGATATATTTTATAAAAAATTGAAGTTGAGGTGAGGTTTTAAGTTGAAATTACTTGACATATATCTCATTGTGGCGTTTTCCTTTCGAGTAATCATGGAGCCCTAGGTGTACTTTTAATAAACTGAAGGAATCCAAGAATCGCTATGAAAAGCTCTTTTTTAATTAGGACTCCGATAAGAGCCCAATTTTTTAGCCTTGACATGGCTACAAATATACGACTCCAAAAAACCCGACCTGTCAGGTCAGCCGATGATAACTGTAGCATGTTTGCATCAGTACGTTGTTTCATTGCCGACCTGACAAGGTGGGGTGTGTTATGTAAGTTTCAGAATGGAAGCAAGTTGCAGCCCGGCGTAGGCGGCATAGCTTGTGCGCCAAAATACCGACTGAGTTTTGCACAGGATGCAGCGACCGATAATGGCGGAAGCCTTTATGACGTTGGGTTGTGGGATGGAAATGGCTGAAGCCGGAAGCTCGCATATCGTGCATTAACGAAGCGGTATTTTGGGGTGCAACTATAAGCCGAAGACGGAAAAGCTGCCAAAAAAAAAGGAGGTAAAAAACCCCCTTTTCATGAATTGTGTTTTTGAAATATTTTAGAAGGGGAGCCCCATATCAACCATAATCATTGCGCCGCCTGCCAAGTATTCGTTGTTGGCATCGTAAGCAATTAGGATGGTACTCATTCCCATCATGGCATCTTGTTTTACCGTTACATTTCCGTTATTATCAACGGTTGCGATATTAAACATTTCGAAGCCTGGACCGTAATCGGGAATTACCCAGTTGAAGTCAATATCGTAAGTTTGTCCTAATCCGTTGCGTTGATTTTTGTAAGCGGTCGCAACAAATTGGTGCGTTTCGCCTTGCTGCATGTCTTTGTAAAGTGGTTCAACCAGCACGATTGTGTCGGGATTTACTAAAACCTCACACTGTGCAAAAACACCTAGAGCGGTAGCAGTAACGAAAGTTTTTCCGGTGCGTACGGGAGAAATCAATCCGTCAGAGGAAACGGTTGCAATATCAGTGTTTGCAGATGCCCAGGTAATGTTTGCATCGTTTACTGCGCCTTCGGGATTGTAAGCCGTTGCACTGAGCTGTTTGGTTTCATCTTTAAATAAATCAGTTGAATAACTGTTTAGCTCGATGCGTGTAATTGGCAAATTTACGGTTGGTGGACCAATCACCATGATGGGAACATAAACCGGACGATTTGTTTGGTTACTTGCTGTAACAGTAATAACACATTCTCCGTTTGCAATAAGGTCAACTACCCCGTTTGAGTTTACGGATGCAACCGAATTATCGCTGGAGTTGTAAGAAAATGTTGGGTTTTCTTGTCCGAAATACACTGGATTCAGATCAATTTGATGATTTGCTTCGAACAAAATTGCTGCGGGAGCAACGGCGAAAAATGAGGGTTGATACACACCAATCGGTACGCTCGTTGTGACAGTGGTTCCGTCAACTGTTGCTGAGGCTGTGATTTTGGCTTTTCCGGTTACATTGGTTGAAAAGACACCATTGCTAATGCTTCCGACTGAATCGGGTGTAACTGACCAAGTGATGTTGTCTGCCTGTGTGACATTGCCGTCTGTGTCAACGACTTTGGCAGAGTAGGATACAGACTCGCCCGGTTCAATGCTTTGTGCACCTTTATCAATAACAAGTGCATAGCTTTTGTTGTCAGAATCGTCTTCGTCTTCATCTTTGTTGCAAGCACTCATAAAAACGCTTGCCGTAATGAAGAGCATTGCTGCGATTAAAATTTCAATTCGTTTCATAATAATAAGGTTTGAATTTAGTTTATGGGGCTTCATATGCAAATATAATGCCACAATATTGCTCGAGGTTTATTTGCAGGCATTATAGCTATTTCGAATAACTGCTAAATATTTTGTCTTATCGAGTAGTTTTTTTTGCTCAGATATTTTCCCCAAACAATTCCTATTACTAAGAGTGCGGGAATGGTAACTGCCAGTCTTACGAATGTCAATGGCAAGCCCATGAAACTAATTTCAGAAATTGTCATGGGAATTCTGACAACCCCGAAGCTGGTTCGTTGGGGCATTTTCATTTGTTTTTATCTTTTATGAAGGACAAAAACACTGCAAGTGCTGTGATGATCCATAGCGAGTGCAGCCAAAATTATTCAAATTTTATTGCATTATCCCGATAGTGCTTCAAAAAATTTCATTGTCTATGAAAAACGCTGAAAATCTTGATGCAAAAGAATTATTAGAAGTCCCCTTATGCTTTCTTCAATGCCTCGATTTGCGATTCTAGCAATCGAATATTCTCTTCAGCATCCGCTTTTTTCTTTTGCTCCATAGCCACCACTTTTTCGGGCGCATTATTCACAAAGCGATCGTTTCCGAGTTTCTTCATGATGGTTTTCAGAAAACCGCGATTGTATTGTAATTCTTTTTCCAATTTGGTGATTTCTTCCTCCGTATCAATCAGGTTTCCCAGCGGAACAAAATACTCATTGGTGTTGACAATGAAGGTGCCTGCCCCATCAATTTTTTCTGTGATATGCGATAAATCACTGATATTGCAAAGTTTAATTACCAGTGGTTCAAATCGTGCATTGTAAGACTTTTCATGTGGAATTACACGAAGCTCAAGGGCTTCCTTTTGTGGCAGATTTTTTTCTTTACGGATGGTGCGAATATTGGAAATGACTTCTTTCGTGTATTCAAAATCTTTCAGCAAATCAGCATCGGCATTATTCACTTCTGGCCATTCTGCAATCATGATACAATCTTCATCTTTGCGTTCACGAATTAAATGCCAAATTTCTTCGGTAATGAATGGTGTGAATGGATGCAGAAGTTTCAGCATGGTTTCAAAAAATGCAACTGTTGCTTCGTAGGTTTTTGCGTCAATGGGTTTTTGATACGCCGGTTTGATGCTTTCCAGATACCATGAGCTGAATTCATCCCAGAACAAGCGATAAACAGTCATCAAGGCTTCTGACAAACGGAAATCGTCAAATTGTTGATTCAAATTTTTAACGGTTTCGTTGAGTTTGTTACGGAACCACTCAATGGCAATTGCAGCTGATTTCGGTTGCTTAATCGTTTCATCAACATCCCAGGTTTTTACCAAACGGAACGCATTCCAAACTTTATTGCTAAAGTTACGACCCTGTTCAGGCAAACTGTCGTCATATAGTAAATCACCGCCTGCAGGGGAACACAGTAACATTCCCATACGAACGCCGTCAGCACCGTATTTATCAATTAAGTCAATCGGATTCGGACTGTTCCCGAGCGATTTTGACATTTTACGACGCTTCTGGTCGCGAACAATGCCGTGCAAATATACATTAGAAAATGGTTTTTCTCCGGCATATTCATAGCCGGCAATAATCATGCGCGCAACCCAGAAGAATAGAATCTCGGGTGCAGTAATTAAATCGTTGGTCGGATAATAATATTTGAATTCCTTGTTGTCGGGATTTTTTATGCCATCGAAAACGGAAATTGGCCACAACCATGAGCTGAACCAAGTGTCGAGTACATCTTCATCCTGATGAAGTTCTGAAGCTTTCAGGTTTTCATTACCGGTTTTTTCTATGGCAAGTTTCAGCGCTTCCGATTCGGTTTCAGCTACTACAAATTCATTGCTGTTTGGCAGATACCACGCCGGAATGCGATGTCCCCACCATAACTGACGGCTGATGCACCAGTCGCGCACATTTTCCATCCAGTGACGGTACGTATTTTTAAATTTCGGAGGATAAAGTTTGATTTCGTCGTTTTCAACTGCATCCAAAGCAGGTTTTGCCAAATTTTCCATTTTCAAAAACCACTGCATGGATAATTTTGGCTCAATAACGGAATTTGTCCGCTCTGAACGACCGACTTTATTCGTATAATCTTCGATTTTCAGCATGTTGCCGGCTTCTTCCAAAGCTTTTACGGCGAGTCTTCTGGCTTCAAAACGATCTACACCGATAAACAATTCTGCAGCTTCGTTGAGTGTGCCGTCATCATTGAAAATGTCAATACTTTCCAAATTATGTGTGATGCCGATTTTGTAGTCGTTTTCATCGTGTGCCGGTGTAATTTTTAAACATCCGGTTCCGAATTCCATGTCCACATAGTCATCCTGAATGATTGGGACAACTCGTTTTACCAATGGAACAATGACTTTTTTACCATGTAAGTGAGCAAATCGCTCATCATTCGGATTGATACAAACGGCAGTATCACCCAAAATAGTCTCCGGACGAGTTGTTGCGATGGTCACAAACTCATTATCAGAACCTTCAATTTGGTATTTTACGTAATACAGTTTTGATTGTTCCTCGGTGTGTATGACTTCCTCATCAGAAACGGCAGTTTTTGCCTGCGGATCCCAATTTACCATGCGAACGCCGCGGTAAATCAGTCCTTTCTCATGCATATCCACAAAGGTTTTAATTACAGAATCGGAGCGAACTTCATCCATAGTAAATGCTGTTCTGTCCCAATCGCAGCTTGCGCCAAGTTTTTTCAATTGTTCCAGAATAATGCCTCCGTGTTTTTCTTTCCATTCCCAGGCATGTTCCATAAACTCATCACGGGTCAGACTGTTTTTGTCAATGCCTTCATCGCGAAGTTTGTTAACCACTTTGGCTTCTGTCGCAATGGATGCATGATCAGTTCCAGGCACCCAAACGGCATTTTTTCCAAGCATACGCGCACGACGAACCAAAATATCCTGTATGGTATTATTCAGCATATGCCCCATGTGTAAAACGCCTGTGACATTTGGTGGCGGAATTACATTGACGTAAGGTTCGCGATTATCCGGTTCTGAGTGGAAAAATCCGTTATCCATCCAGTATTTATACCATTTTTTCTCTGCACTTCCGGCTTCGTATTTGCTTGGAATATTCATGTTTAATTAACTTTTATTCGAATTCACAAAAATAGCAAAATAACCATTAGTTGAAAGCTAAAAATTTGAAAGCGTAGATTCAACCAGCAAATGCAACTTTCTTATTTACAAATTTATAAAATATA
>CAYOUD010000142.1:0-7055 GCA_964407055.1 uncultured Bacteroidales bacterium
TTGATTCACAATCGGTATTAACATCTACCTATTTGCGGTGAATTTTTCGGGTTAACTCACTTTTTTATTGATGCCCGCCTGCCACATTATTTTTAATAAAATAACGGGCAGGCAGTTCTAATGAGCTTGTCGAATTATTTTCCGAAATAACCGAAATAGGCTGTGTTTCTTTTTTTTATCTCATCTACACATTCATATTTCCCTAAACTTTCCTAAATTTGCAACATGGAATGTCCAAATTGTCACTATACCGGAAACTTGCTTAAACGACCCTTTGTAAAGCGTAAAGGACTTCCGGATCGTTATTGCGTAAATTGCGGTGCGCAAATCCGATTGAATTATAATTACAAGGCCATCGGTTTGTTAGTAACCGGTATTGTTGCATTACTGGTTTTGATACACTTGATTCTCATAAGTTTGGAATATCCGGGAGTTTCCGGAGGTATGGCAGGTGGAATTTCCGGAGCACTCGTGGTTGTCTTTATGCAACGTAAACCATTTTTAATCATTGAACATGTTCAATATAAAAAGTAAAAATAGTAGAAAGCAATGCCTAGATATGCTGTCTTAGATGTTGAAACAACGGGAGGTAGCCCGAAACGGGATAAAATTACCGACATCGCAATTTATATTTATGACGGTCAGAAAATTGTACGCCAATTTGAGAGTTTAGTGAATCCTGAATGTTTTATTCCTACTTACATTACCAGATTAACAAATATCACAAATCAAATGGTGGAAGTTGCCCCGTATTTTTATGAAATTGCTCGCAATATCATTGAAATAACCGAGGATTGCATTGTCGTTGGGCATAATGTGAATTTTGATTACGGTTTTATCAAAAGTGAATTCAGACAATTGGGCTATGATTTTAAGCGAGATACAATTTGCACGGTTAAATTGTCGCGAATGCTAATGCCCGGAATGTCAGCATACAAGCTGGATGTCTTAACAACCGCATTAAATATTATTATTCACGATAGACACAGAGCTGCCGGTGATGCACGCGCCACAGTTGATTTGTTCGCCCACTTGTTACGATTAGATCAGCAAGAGTTTCACGGAAAACATGTTAACGGATCGGGTTTTCGCGGTTTAAATCCGAATTTCGATGCAAAAATTGTTAAATCCATTCCTGAAGATGCCGGAGTTTACTATTTCTATGATGAGAAAGACAGCCTTTTGTATGTCGGGAAAAGTAAAAATATTTACCGTCGTGTGCATTCTCATCTCAATAACGAAAAAACCGGACACGCTGTTGAAATGAAATCGCGCATTACACAAGTTGATTACGAATTAACTGGCAGTGAATTGATTGCGCTGCTTAAAGAAAGCACGGAAATAAAATCCATGAAACCGACTTTCAACCGGGCACAACGACGTGCAATCAGTCAGTACGGCTTGTATTGTTTTGAGGATGAAAAGGGATATCTCCAATTGCAGATTAGACGAAATTCTGACACAGTTGAGACACCGGTTTTGTGTTTCAGTAATCTTAAAACTGCCAGAGCAACATTGTTTCGCTGGGCTGAAACTTATGAATTATGCCAGAAACTCAGCGGATTGTATGAGTCTGCAGGTGCTTGCTTTTCGCACGGACTCGGAGAGTGTCACGGTGCATGTATCGGTGAGGAGGCAACCGAAAGGTATAACGCCAGAGTGAAAACACTTTTGAAGAAGTACAGTATCGTGGAAACGAATATGCTGATTATTGATAAAGGACGAGACCCCGAGGAAGTTGCCGTTGTGCAGATTGAACATGGAAAATATCTCGGTTACGGATATCTGAGCCGTGCATTGGCTGATTCGCTTGAGGATTTGAAAGATTGCATTCGTCCGTTTAAAGATAATCGTGAAGTTCGCATGATTATCCGGCAATATCTTGAAAAAAATAGTGACCGATTGCATATTGTTGAGTATCAGAATTAGAGGAATGCCTTTAAACATGCATTATACAGGCATAATATGCAGATTTTCATAATAAAAAAAGTAAAAAAAGCTTGGTAAACATAAAAATTAGCCATATACTTGTTTCGTTTGCAAACAAAATTCACAAAATATTAGTCAGAATTTTTCTGAAAAACCTGAAACAAATCGTGTTTTGCTAGTATTTTAATACACTTAGAAAAAAATGATTAAGCATTACTTGCCGCCTCTTAAGTTTTTAATTGAATTCTTGAGGCGGCAAATTTCACTTCCTATTATAAGATTACAATAATTAATGATTGTTTATGTTGTGCTTGAGGTTATCATCATACATTATTCGTTAAATCATCAGGTGTTTTCTTAAGAAAAAAATCCATTGATTTTCCCACAAAAATGTCTATATTTCGGTAATAAATTAACGAAACCCATCATGACTGAAAATTATCAGGCTGCTGAGTATGCTGCACGTTATATAAACTCAACGCAACGCCATGTTTTTCTTACCGGAAAAGCCGGAACCGGAAAAACCACATTTCTCCGTGATATTGTAACAAAAACTTATAAAAATACCATTGTTGCTGCACCTACCGGAATTGCTGCCATTAATGCTGGCGGTGTAACACTTCATAGTTTATTCCAACTTCCATTTGGAAGCTTTTTACCATCAAATGCCGCCTTAAAACCAGGTGATTATGAAACTCAATTTCATACGCCAAACAGTTTGATGAAAGCCGTTAGGCTGAATACGCATAAGCGGCGGATGTTACAAGAGTTAGAATTGCTCATAATCGACGAGGTCAGTATGTTACGAGCCGATATTCTGGATGCAATTGACCATATTTTACGGATGGTGAGACGACGACGCTCCCTGAGTTTCGGAGGAGTACAATTGTTGCTCATTGGTGATATGATGCAGCTTCCGCCCGTTGTGAAAAATAGCGAGTGGAATTATCTTCGGAATTTTTACAAGTCGGTATTCTTTTTTGATGCAAATGCACTCGCTGAAAATCCACCCGTATATCTTGAACTTCAAAAGATTTACCGACAAACAGATATACAGTTTGTGGAGTTGCTAAATCATTTGAGAGATAATTGCCTTAGCGATGAAGATATGCAATTACTTGACAAGCATTACAAACCAAACTTAAGCGATAAACAAAAACGGGGAGCCGTATCTTTAACGACCCACAATCGGCAGGCTGAGCAGATAAACCGTGAAATGTTAAATGCCTTGCCGGGAAAATCTTATCAGTATTCTGCCGAAGTAAGTGGTGATTTTAACGAATTTCTTTATCCGGTGGAGTTTGAGCTAAAGCTGAAAATCGGAGCGCAAATTATGTTTATCAAAAACGATTATTCAGGGCAACAACGCTTTTTTAACGGGAAAATCGGAGAAATTGCAGCGCTTGATAACGACTGCATTACCGTGAAATTTCCGGATACCGGAGAAACATTTGATATTGAGCATTATACATGGGAAAATAAACGATTCAAACTCAATAAGGAACTTGGTGAAATTGAAGAAAAGGAAATCGGAACATATCAGCATTACCCTATTAAACTCGCATGGGCGATTACTGTGCATAAATCTCAGGGATTAACCTTTGATAAAGCAATTATTGATGTGTATAGAGCATTTGCTCCGGGACAGGTTTATGTTGCATTGAGTCGTTTGCGTAGTTTAGACGGGCTGATTCTCACATCAAGTCTTCCGAAACAAGGTTTGTCAATTGATCAGGCGCTTTCTGAGTTTTCAAAACAGGCTCAGAATGAAGGGATGCTTGCCGATGATATTCGTATCGAGTCGTTTAAATATCTGAAAGACTACATAATCTCCTGTTTCGATTTTCGGGAGTTTGCCTGGACAATTAAAGATCATGTTGAAACTTACGATAAGGATGAAAATCGATCTGCAAAACAGAAATACAAAGACTGGGCTGAGGAGTTGTTGCCAATAGTCAGGGAATTGCAAAATACAGGAGATAAATTTGTACTGCAAATTAAAAAACTTACAAAATCAATTGACACATGTGACGGCAAACAGCTTGCTGATCGTGTTAAAGCGGCTGTTGATTATTTTATGCCGCGTGTTAAGGAGATTTCTGAGCAGGTACAAAGTCATATTAAGGAAGTTGGGAAGGGTAGAGGCATGAAAAAATATGTCACGGAACTTAAAGCCCTTGATGGTGTGTTTTTAAAGCGCATTCGAATGCTAATCCGAGCCAATATTTTAGCAGAAGCCTTTAGGGACGGATCTGAGCCGGATGTGAACTTTGTTAAGCGAAGCTCAGAGCAATTGTCTCAATCTGCTGAAAGTAATCGAACTCCTGATAAAAAATCAAAAAAAGAGCCCCAAAAAAACAAAGTAAATAAGGAGCCCCGCAAACCGACTGTGGAAGTAAGTTATGAATTGTATCAGGAATTAAAAGATCCTGAGAAAGTTGCTGAACTCAGAGGTTACGCATTGTCAACCATATACGGACATCTGGCACAATGTGTCGCTAAAAAATTGCTGTCAGCTTCAGATTTTATTTCTGAAAGTCAGATGAAAATGATTGTTAAAGCTTATAAAATAGTTGACAGCACTAGCTTATCAGACATTAAGGCGGTACTCGGCAATGAATTTACGTATGAGGATATTCGCTTTGCGATGGCGGCATACTTTTCAGACAATCCTGATACAAATTCGTAAGGATAAAATGTGCTAAATTTGACCTTGTAAAAATATGTGTTATGTTTAATAAACTAGTTAGTGTCTGCAAGAAAACTACTGTTTTTCAGTCTCTGATAAGAAAACGTCAAAGATAAGACTTTCGATGTTTCTGAAACCAAGGAGTCCGCCAGCCGGCGGATCGACTGTTTTAGAAACGAGAATAACGCAATATTTGGCGTTTTCTTGCAGAGACTAGTTAAAAATTTTCTCGCAGTATTTGTAGTGTTCATTCTTGTAGTAAGCTGCAATAAGGTACCCAAATATGTTGAGAAAACGGTCAATAATAAATATAAACTCTCGGTTCCGGAAAACATGAAGGATTTGGATGCATTGAGTTCTGAAGCTTCATTTCAATATGGAAATGATAGTACTCAATTTTATGTGCTTGTGATTGATGAAAGCAGAGAAGCGTTTTATGCCGTTTTTGATGAATATGAATTGGAGGATTTTTATACCCGTGATTTAAATGGTTATTCTGAAATGGTGGTTGAAAATATGCAGGATAATGCAGATATATTCAATATTGGAGCATTTGAAAACACCTCAATCAATGTGGTAGAGGCTGTGCAAACCAATTTCTATGGAATATACAATGACTTGGATATTTTTTATCATTTCACAACATTAGAATCTGATACAGATTTTTATCAAATCATGAGCTGGACCCTTAAAGAAAATATGGATTTGCATAAAGAAAGTATGGAAAAAATTGCTCAGAGCTTTAAGGTGATTTAATAAGTCATTCAATTTCAGTGAAATGTGTTAAGGTTTATACTTTAACACATTTTTTGTTTCTATAATCTCACAAAAAAAAATAACATTTATGGCTTGCATCATGATTCATTGCCAAAAAAAATATTAATTTCGCCGTTTTAAAACTTAAAACTATGGTACTATTATCTGCGGTTACAGATGTTTCTTTGCCTACTTGGACACTGATTCCCTTTATTTTGATGTTGGCCATGATTGCTGTTGGCCCGTTGATGTTTGAACATTGGTGGCATCAAAACAAAAATAAGTTAATTGTTTCACTTGCTTTAGGTATTCCTACTGCAATCTACCTGATTGCTCAACATTTGTCCGGAGCGCTGGTGTATCAACTTTTGTTTGATTATATCCCATTTATCGTTTTGCTGGGCTCTCTTTTTGTTATTACCGGTGGAATTCACCTGCAAGGTGATATTGAAGCAAAGCCATGGATAAATACATTGTTTCTCGGGATAGGTGCAATTTTAGCATCCTTTATGGGGACAACAGGTGCTGCTATGCTTTTAATTCGTCCTGTAATAAAAACAAATTCAGAACGTAAGTACAGAGTACATACGATTTTGTTTTTTATTGCCATCGTTGCAAATGCCGGAGGATTATTAACCCCATTAGGTGATCCGCCACTATTTTTGCTTTATTTACGTGGTGCCGAATTTACATGGTTCTTCCAATTAGTTCCTGAATGGATGTTTGTAAACATATCTCTTTTAGTGATTTACTTTATTGTTGATAGTTTTTATCACAAAAAAGAACCGGTTGAAAATCTGGTGTTTGACAAAACAAATATTACTCCAATTCGCTTAAAAGGAAATCTGAACTTCCTTTGGTTAATCGGTATTGTTGGTTCTGTAGCATTATTAAATGATAATTATCTCGAAATTATTCATAAAAATCATTATTTCTCATTTATTCGTGAAGCTGCTATGCTTTTATTTGCCGGTGCATCGTTACTGTTTACTACGCGAGCTTTACGTAAAGCGAATAAATTCACATGGGTACCAATTACTGAGGTGGCATACTTGTTTCTGGGTATTTTTATTACGATGACACCTGCTTTAATTTATTTAGCTGCAAATGCTGATACCTTTGGTATTACAGAACCGCATCAGTTTTATTATGCGACAGGTGGGTTAAGCTCTTTCCTTGATAACGCCCCAACTGCTGTTTCTTTTTATGAGCTTGCAATTGGGATGAATCCTGGTGGTTTGCCAATTCAAGGATCAGGATACCATGCCGGAATTCCTGAAATGATTTTAGTGGCTATTAGTTTAGGTGCTGTGTTCTTTGGCGCAATGACATACATTGGTAATGGTCCGAACTTTATGGTAAAAGCAATTGCTGAAGAAAATAACATTCCAATGCCTTCATTTTTTGGTTATATTTTTAAATTCTCTTTAATTGTATTATTACCACTCTATATTATTGCTCAATTATTGTTTATTTAAAGGGGACTTCTAATAATTCTTTCGCATCAAGATTTTCAGCGTTTCTCATAGACAATGAAATATTTTGAAGCACTATCGGGATAATGCAATAAATTTGAATAATTTTGGCTACACTCGGCATAGCTCAAGCAAGCTTGGCTCTGCCCTCATTTGCACAAAATTTGTTTCTTGAAAGAAAAGAATTAATAGAAGGCCCCTATAGT
>CAYOUD010000143.1:0-7027 GCA_964407055.1 uncultured Bacteroidales bacterium
CCTAAACTAGTCGCTAGAAATAATCCTGTTGTTATGAATAAGAACAACAGTTTGTTTGAGCTACTGGGCAGAGCACTACGAGCTAGAGCAAAAAAAGGTAAAATGAGTAAAAAAAGTGCTATTCGGTCAAGACCGAAGGCTGTGGTTTTTGAGTCATTTTTGGTAGTGCCGATATGATTTAAGTTGTTGGTATTCAGCGCGTTTGCACTTATAACATCCTGATTATCAGCAGATAAGTCAATAAGGTTTTTCTGAAAAACGTTTTCGATTTTGGTTTTATCATTTGCAGCCGAGGCATTGATTCCGGCAAAGCTTAGCACAAAAAAAGTAATCACAGCAGCCACTCCTCTGCGGCTTATTGCTGCGTTTGCACCGGGCCATTGTTTCCGAGCATTTCCACTTTTGGGCGCATAATGGCTGTTGTGGAGCTGAGCATTTTGTGGTTTGGTAGCCATGGGGCTATTTGCAATTCGGCTGCGTTGGGCAGGCAGGTTGTGCAGCAATTCAGCACCCAGCGAAAACCCGGCATCCCAGTTATGAAACATGCCGGTATGGTATTGTATTAGGGCAGCATAATACAGGCTGCTGCCGGATAGTTTTAGTTTGAAAGCATCAGTACGTGCCTTTCTTAATCTTGTTGCAAGTTCTGCATGCTTTTTAGCGTTTGGAATATCTCCGGTTTCTTTCAATAGCTGTGCGTAGGCAAACTGGTATTTGGCCGAAAACGGATTGAGAATCAATACCTGTTGCAAGGTTTTGATTTTTTCTTTGATATTAAAATATTTAATGGATTTAAACTGTCTTTCGGCTGCTAGCTTTTCCCGTTTACGGAAAGCTTGCATGGTGTAATTCGCCGATTTGTTGTGTATTGTACTTTGTGTTTGCATGCTTCAATCATTTGAATACCAGATTGCAAGTTAGTAATAATATTTGTAAGATGCAACAGTGGCTTTGAAACAACGAAGCCACCAGTAAAGCTACTCCGAAAAATTCACTGCAAATAGTTAGCAGCCGAAAGATGTTTGGTTATGCAGGAAAGGCCTGCTCATTCTGTTTTATATCCAAGCGAATTGATTGTTTCTTTGATTTTCGCCATGTCCAAATCATCTCCCTCAATGGATGCTGTTTTGTCGGTTAAATTTACCTTTGCGGTTTTCACAAAGGGCAATTGCTCAAGATTTGTTTCTACGTTAGATTTGCAGTGATTGCAAGTCATTCCTTCGACTTTAATTTTTAATGTATCCATGGTATTATTTTTTATATTTGAGATTGAACTGTTTTTATCTTTTCGGTATTTTTGAATGTATCCGTTGATGATTAATAGCACCAGTACAATACCGGAAGCGATTTGCCACCATGCCAAATGTCCTGCATGATTATGCGCTGAATATTGCATTGTAATGTTTGTAAACCAATGTGTTGGTAACACATAATCGATAAATAAGCCAGATCCCATTGCTCCGAATACGATGGTTGCAAGGTAAACCAGTAAGCTGCGCCTTCCCAGTACTTTTCCAATCATGGTAATTGTAGCTGCGTTACTTGCCGGACCTGCCATTAGCAGGACAAATGCAGCTCCCGGACTGATACCTTTTAATATCAATACAGCGGCTAAAGGAATTGATCCTGTGGCACAAATGTATAGTGGGACAGAAATCACCAGAATCAGTATCATTTGTAAAATTGGCGGCATATTTATTATATTGAAAAAATCATCGGGAATTAATGCTGAAATGATGGCTGCTAAAACTAAGCCAATGACCAGCCATTTGGAAATATCTTGGATGAAATCTACAAATCCGTAACGAAAAACGCTGATTGTTTTTTGGGAAAAACTTTGATTTTTTTTCATGGGTTTTTGATCGGGGATATGGTTTTTTTCATTTTTGGTTACAGTGCTTGTAATTAATCCGCCTGTAATTCCTGTTACCAATGCTGCAATCGGTCTGAAAATAGCAAAAGGTAAACCCATTAATGAAAAGGTGGCAAGCATGGAATCTACTCCGGTTTGAGGAGTGGAAATTAAAAATGATACTGTCCCTCCCTTTGATGCGCCATTTTTGTACAATGCAGCACCGGTTGGTATGACACCACATGAACATAATGGCAACGGTATCCCTAACAGGGAAGCCAAAATTGATGACTTTAAAGGGCTGCCATTAAAGTGCCGCTCGATGTTACGGGGCGATATGAAGGCATACAACAAACCCGCAAAGAAAAATCCCAGCAACAGATAGGGTGCCATTTCGCTCAGTATTCTAACAAAATCTATTAAAAAACTGCTGATATATTGTTGTACTTCCATTGCGTTTATTGTTTCTTAATGCAAACTTAGGAAGTAATTGACTATTGGCTATTATGTAATTTTGGATAAAAAGTATAAGATTTTTGTTAAATCTCGTCTAGCGATTTTCGATTGTTTTCTTTCAGATTTCTAAAATGCGAGGGGGTCAATCCTGTAACTTTCTTAAACTGGCTGCTTAAATAAGCAGGGCTGGAATAATTGAGCTGGTAAGCAATTTCGCTCAGACTTAATTCATCATAAATCAGGAGCTCTTTTACTTTCTCAATTTTTTGAAAAATGTAATACTTCTCAATGGTAATGCCTTCTACTTCTGAAAATAAATTGCTGAGCCAGCTGTAATCATGATTCATCTCACCAGTCAGGTACTCTGACAATGCAAGCTTAAGCTGATTGTTTTTTGTTTGTATTAATTCGGTAATCAGGTTTTTAATTCGCTCAATGATTTTTGAATTTTTATCATCTAATAAATCAAATCCGATGGATTGCAGCTCGTGTTTAAGTTGTGATTTTATCCCTGAGATATCATCTTCCTCAAGTTCAACTTCTCCCAAACCAATATGTATCGGGTGCAAACCAATGTTTTCCAGAATTGCTCTTACAGCCATTACGCAGCGAGGGCAAACCATATTTTTGATGTGGATTTTCATGTGTGATGTTTCTTTTGATACTAAAGAAACATGGAAGTCAATGGTTTTGTTTTGAGATTGGTTTTATTTGAGATTCTTCACTGTCTCCCTTTTTGTCATATATTTCAAATACTATTTCTGAGATATTATTCTTATCAGAGACTGAAAAACAGTAGTTTTCTTGCAGACACTAATTATTTCAGAAATGTTTTATTTACCGAAATCGGAACACTGACAGGTAAGTCTATGGTTCTTCGAACTGTTTTTTTCTCTTTCGATAAAGGGTTTCAGATTAACCCGATTTTTCCCCGTTAATCGCTTGTAAAAGTCTGAAATTTCCGGGGCTTTTTGAAATTTGGGCAAGAAGTGAAGCAATATCATTACAATAATCATCCCTTTTTTCATTCCATCTCGTTTCTTAATTCGATAGAATTTTAGCGGATTTACATTTCGATAACTAATGGGTTTTTCAATTGCTTTATTGATCATTGAGCTTACTTCTCCAAATGATTTGTTTTCTGTACCAGTTATCTCAAAGGCTTGATTTTTATATTCATTAAATTTGTTTCTTGATGCAAAAGAATTATTAGAAGTCCCCTTAAACTGTGCTTCCGCTTTCTCTATATCTCTGACTCCGGCAATAATTTGGTCATTACTACCTATCTCATAAAGAAAGTGAATTAACTCAAATCCAATATTCCCTGTTGCTCCTGTTATTAATATTTTGCTCATTTTTTTTATAATTTAACACATTAGTACTAATCGTGATTTTAAAATACATCTCATTTTTGTTTCGTTGGATTCTGCTTTAATCTTATTAGGAGGCCCCTTAATAACAATACATCAGATTTGCAGGGTTAATGCAATGGCAAATGTCAGGGCGTAAAGTATTGCTGCGCTCAGGCTGATGCTATGCTTGTTTGCATTTCTCCTGACAATGGCTATCAATACGAAAACCGAGAGCATGACAATTACAGGTCCGAAAATATGAGCAATGTCCATCAAGTTATCTGCAAATCCCGAATGAATGTTTAGTTTGCCATGAATGATGGCGCTGGCAGTATCTATCCCTTTGGGATCGGAAAACACATGGGGTAAATAGGGGATGCGTGTAATCATTTTTGTCAGTCCTTTGTAGGCATGCAAAAAAGCAATAAGCGGTAGCATATACAATCCAACTTCAATAAGCGTTTGCTTAAAGCGAATTTTCATTGCGAGTTTATTTCCCACTGCTGTAATAAGCAACAACAAGCCGGGAATGCAGAGAATGAACCACACGAATTTAATGAAGCGGCTCCAGATTTCATTTGTCTGCAATAGGGAGTTTAGCTTTGTGGCAGGGATTGAAAGGATGGTGAAAAGTTTTTCGTTGTCTTCCAGTAATTCAGGGATCAAAAAGCCGGAAACCATGAGTAAAAATACAGCTTGTGCCGGTTTGAGCCGGAAATTTTTAAAGCGCTTTAGCGGATTTTTTCTTCCGAATTTTAGATTGTCATGCGGACAGGCTGTCATACACTGCGTGCAATAAATGCATTGCGTTGGCGGACTGCTTTTGGATGGATTCAGATTGCTGGTGCATGAGCGTTCTGTTAATTTGTACTGTCTGTTTGGGTTGTAGCAGTCTTTGCTTGCGCAGGATGAGCATACTGCCGGATTTTTCACTTTCAATCCGAAAAAGGAAAGCATACTGTATAATCCGAGCAAATGTCCAACCGGGCAAATGTAATTGCAGAACGTGCGTTTCTCCCAGATGAATCCGGAGAGCAGAGCAAAAAGAAAAAGTCCGCTTAGATACAGTGCCATGCGATGTGGAATGCGGTGAGCAAGCCAGGTTTCAATCACTAAAATCAAAATGACAGCATAGAAAAGCGTAATCAGCCATCCGGAGCGGACCAATTTTCCGGGTTTGCGTTTCAGTCCGATTACAGCGGTCAGACTGTTGATTAGCTCCAGCGGACAGATTGTACACCACCATCTTCCGAAAATCACTGCAATGATGATGATTAGCGACCACCAGTATGCCCAGACAGTCAGATTTGATAGGTTTGTATTGCGCAAAATTTTGACCATTTCCGCACTGTCTGGAGCGACCCCCAGGGACAAGCTTAGCAGCCCTGCAAAGATCAGGAGCATGAGTATTTGAGCAATCAGCGGAAATGCTTTATGTCTGAACAATGCATTCATAAACTTAATTTGAGGAAAGAAAACTACAAATTATTTGCGAAAGATGCAATTGGGAAGGCATTATTTTGCCGGAAACTTTTTGTGTTTATGCTTTTAATGTGTTCGCTTACCTGTCTGCAAAAAGAGTGATTATAGTGGTATTCCCACAAAGGCAATTCCATGAATAATGCTGGTTAGGCGCACTTCGGCACACTCAGCGTATCACCTTGCATCTGCACAAAGGGCATAGCATGAATTTTCCGGGGTGAACTCCAAGCAAGCACAACTTTTGCAAAGACAATTCTCCACAACTTTTTTTGATCCAAAGTAAAAAAAACTGCCCCAATTGAGGCAGTTTCATATGCAATATTATGTGCTTAAAATTGCTTTATTTTAATGCGTATTCCTTTTCAAAGAAAAATTCTTTTTCACCAAAAGCCGGTACCAGTTCGTCAATCCAGGTAGCTTTCGGGTCATATTTTGCGAAGAACGGGCGGTGCACCCAGTCTGCATTTCTACCCTGCAGGAAGCGCAGCATGTAAACCGGTTCTCCGTTAATTTCGGTAACACCAAGCATATGAATTTTCCCGGGGCCGGCTGACATGCTCGGACCTCTAACGGTTCGTGCCAGTCCACTGACTTGTTGATATGCCGTGCGAAAAATCTCCCATGCATGTTCCAACGAAACGGCAAAATATTCCTTGGCGCCGGTATCACGTGCCATAAAGAAATAATAAGGAACGCATCCCAGCTCAACTTGTCGTTTCCACATGTCTCTCCAAACATCCGGATCATCGTTAATGTGTGCCAGCAATGGTGATTGCGTGCGGATTTGTGCACCGGTTTTACGAATGGCAGAAATTGCATCTTCAACTGCTTCGGTTTGCAGCTCATTCAGATGATTAAAATGTGCCATGATTGCAAGGTGAACACCTGAATCGCTTACCATTTTAAAAATATCCAAAATCTCCTGAGAATCTTTGTCTGTCAAATAACGGTATGGCCAATATGCCAATGATTTTGTGCCGATTCTGATGTTTTGAACAGTTGGAACTTCATTTAAAATAGGTTCGATATATGCTCTCAGACGTTTTGCCGACATTACCATCGGATCGCCGCCGGTAAAGAGAACATCGGTAATTTGTGGATTTTGCTTGAGATATTTTATCATCAACTCGGTTTCCTTCATGGCAAATTTTAATTCGTCCATGCCGGCAAACTGTGGCCAGCGGAAGCAAAATGTACAATACGCATGACAAGTTTGTCCCTGAGTCGGGAAAAACAGCATGGTCTGATCGTATTTGTGTTGAATTCCCGTAAGCTTGTGACCGTCAACTTCCGGAACATTGTGTTCCTGACCTGCCGGATGCGGGTTTAAGTCGAGTCTGATTTTGTTTGCCAATCGCTTTATTTCTGATTTTGTGGCTTCATTTAATATGGCTTTCCGCATCATTTTATAATGCTCTGGTTTTAGCATTTCTTTTTGCGGGAAGGTTAAAATGAAAATCGGATCATTAGGAGTATCCTCCCAGTTGATTAGCTGTTCAACAACATAGTTGTTTGCTTTAAACGGCAGTATATTGCCAACGATTTCTATATCGAAAATTTGTTCTTTTGTTAAGTACTTTTCTATTTGCGGGATTTTCTTAAAATTGTGTAGTGAATAAACTTTGTAATTGTTTTCAAAACCCATCGGTCACCTCCTTCTTGTTTTAGTTAAACATCTGATCCATAGTGCTCAATCGCCATAGTCTGAGCGAAAAGTTTTGCGAAGGTAGCAAAATGTTTTATGCTTTCCAAAATACGATATGTTAAATAAATGTCGTAGATTCAACCAGCAAATGCAACTTTCTTATTTACAAATTTATAAAATATATTTTTAGCCTGCATTATTCATCGCAAAATTAAGCGTATTTGCATCAATATACTAACA
>CAYOUD010000144.1:0-7001 GCA_964407055.1 uncultured Bacteroidales bacterium
AGAAATAGAATGAATTGTATCGGCAATTTTGATTCACAATCGGTATTAACATCTAGCTATTTGCGGTGAATTTTTCGGGTTAAACTAACCAAATGGTAACTAACAAAAAGGTGACTTATAATTTTGTTAATTGTCTTTTGGTATAAAATATCCGCAAAAAAACCGATGGTATCTGAATTATCGAAATTAATTCAAAAATTCGCTTTCAAAATGGGTGATAAGTTTCGGAATATCAATTTGGTAGCCGAGATTCTTTAAATTCGTAACAAATTCGCTGTGTTTCCTGCCTTTACGATAATCGGGCTCTCGTTTGGGATGTTTTAAGTAGCGCTCAATGAGTGAAACCTCTTCTGCTACATTGATTACACAGTGGTAAAACACGTAGTCTTTGCTGCGGTAAATAGCTGATCCAGCAATTTTTATGTTGTTAACTGACAAGTCAGAAATGCCACGTTGATGTAAGCCTTTTACGCCCGGCCATTTTTCTAAAGCTTTGATGATTTTTTGATTTGAATTTTTAAAAAAATCCATTGGCTTTTTATAATCTTCCTGATTGGATAAAAATGCAACGACAATATTTTTCGGTGTTAAAATGACGGATTCACCGCCTGATGGTCGTTTTAAAATGGAAACCCCATCGTTCTGAGCTGCATCAATATTTACCGATAATTTAGTTTTATTGCTTTGCCCCAGAACGATGTAAGTATTGTCGGGTTGCCAGACATGAAATAACCGATCTCCCGGATGATTGAGGATTTCAATATCCGGAAGATTGTATTTTTCATATCCAATGCTTGTTTCCATTTGGTGTTTTTTGCAAAGACTACTTGTGAATCGCTTTGTCCAAAGCCTCCATCCCCGTCTCCATGAAAACTTCACTTACGGTAGGATGCGCATGCACAGTGCGGGCAACATCATAAATAGTCGCTTCCATTTCAATGAACGCAGCCGCTTCGGCAATCATATCCGTTGCATTTGGACCTATAATTTGAACGCCCATTACTTCGCCTAGTTTTTTCTCGCTCAGTATGCGGACAACGCCTTCGGTGTCGCCTTCTGTCATTGCCTTCCCGTTAATGGATAGCGGCATTTCACTGACTTTGTACTCTACGCCTTCTTCCTGTAGCTCCTGTTCAGTAAAACCGATTTGGGCCATTTCAGGAACGGTGTAAATATTGAGCGGGTAGGAGCGAATATCCATTTGTTTTTCAATGCCTTTGATATGATTGACGGCAAATACTCCCTGTGCAGAACCGACATGAGCCAGATAGGAGCGTCCGTTGACATCTCCGATTGCGTAAATATTTGGGATAGAGGTCTGCAAATTCAGATTCGTTTGTGCAAATCCATCATCTGTCAAGTCAATTTCCGGCTTTATGGCAGGAAGTATCGCTTTTCGCAAGCTGGCATTTAAAACTGGGACATCTTTTGATGGTAAGTTTTTCTGAATTTTTACACCTTGACTTTTTAGCTTTTTAAGGATGAAGTCGTTGAGGTATTGGTCGCCTTGCGGGATAAGCGTTTTCTCGTGTTCTGTAATCAAAAACGTTTTTACTCCCAACAAATTAAATAACTGAGCCAATTCGACAGAAACCGGTCCGTGTCCGTAAACCGCAATGGATTCCGGAAGTTCTTGCATCTTGTACAAAGCTCTGATATCGAGATTGCTCCCTTCTCCGGGGATGCGTTCCGGTAGCGATCCGGTGGCGATAATAATGTTTTCTGCTTCTATGGTTCTGTTATTGATGGAAATTTCGTGTTCTCCGACAATTTCAGCTTCTCCCATAATGATTTCAACGCCATTTTTCTTTAATAAAAATTCAACACCGTTTGTGAGCTTGTTTACAACTTTGTATGCTCTTTCAACAGCTTTCGGCCAATTGAAATCGAGTTTTTTCAAATCAATGCCTTCTATTCCAAATTCTGCAGCATCATTTAAGCGATTGTAAAATTTGGCGCTTTCAATCAGTGCTTTGGTTGGGATACAGCCCCAGTTCAGACACATACCGCCAATGGTATCTTTTTCAACTATCGCGGTTTTTAACCCGACTTGTCCGGCACGGATTGCCGCAACATATCCTGCGGGTCCTGAACCTATAATAATGAGATCGTATTTCATGATTTTAGTTTTTGGGTTCAACATTAGTCCATAATTAAGTTAATCGGGTCACCGAGATATTCCATGATTTGATTCAGGAAACGAGTGACTTCGCCGCCATCCACAATCCGATGATCAACCGACATGGATAAAGGTAGGATATTTCCAGGAACAACGGCGTCATTTTTCACGACAGGTTGTTTTGCCATCCTACCAATGCCAAGGATTCCAGCCTGCGGATAATTAATTACAGGAACTGCAAATTTTCCGCCGATTGAACCAAAACTTGTGATGGTAAAGGTTCCGTCTTTCATATCCTCCATGCTGATTTTCCGCTTTCTGGCTTTTTCAGCAATTTCATTGACTTTTATTGCTATCTCTCGAATTGAAAGCTTGTCTGCATCCTGAATAACAGGAACTAATAGTCCGTCTTCAGTATCAACGGCTATGCCAATGTTTACATAATTTTTGTAAATCATTTTGCTGTTTTCCATATCCATTTCTGAATTCAAATTCGGATGTTTCTTCAGCGCGAGGGCAGTTGCTTTAATGATGAACGGCAAGTAGGAGAGTTTAATCTCATCTGCTTTGAATTTATCTTTAAAACGGCTGCGAATTGCAATCAGCTCCGATGCTTCAACTTCGTCGAAAACGCTCATGTGAGCTGCATTATGTTTGGAGCGCAGCATATTTTTCGCAATGGTTTTACGCATTTGGCTCATGGGTTCGATACGAACTCGCGGACCTTCGTCAACCATTCTGTTTCCTCGGTTTGAGGCGTTTTTAGAACCTGAATCGGCATATTTTTGAATGTCTTCTTTCATTACGCGACTGCCCGGTCCTGTTCCTTTTACTTCGTTGATATCAACATTAAGCTCTTTTGCCAAAGCACGTGCAACCGGAGTTGCAATTGTTTTTTTCTGACTTGATTTCTCATCAGTTTCCGTTACACTGATACCTTCGTCACTGGCGGGCAGAAATGCATTGTTTCCGGCAGATTCTAACGTTCCGACAACGCCTGCAGCTTCTTCTTCAACGTTTTCTATTTTGGAAGATTCGCCTTCGTCAATTTTTTTGGACTCTTCTTGAGCTGCTTCGCCTTCAACGCCTTCCATTTCAATTTCCACAAGCGGATCTCCGACATTAATGGTTTCTCCTTCGTTTCCGTAACGAGCAGCAATTACACCGTCTCTCGGCGAAGGAATGTCGGTTACCACTTTATCAGTTTCCATTTTTACAAGGGATTCTCCCGCTTCAACGATCTGACCTTTTTTAACGTACCATTCTACGATGGTTCCTTCGTCGAGGCCTTCGCCAATATCGGGGAATTTGAATATATGTCTCATGATTTCTTGATTTTAATATTTAACAGTTCGCATGATTTCATAAAAGATTTTATCACCGGTAATTGCATAGTGATGCTCGCCTTTCGGGAGTGGAACAATGGTGTCAAATCCTGTCAGTCGTTTTGGAGGTGCTTCTAAATGCAAGAAGGCTTCTTCAATGGCAATCTGAGAAATTTCTGAGGCCACGCCGAAACTTGCCGGAGCTTCGTGCACCGTTAATATTCTTCCCGTTTTCATTACGGATGAAGCGATGGTTTCTCTGTCAATCGGATAAATTGAGCGTAAATCAATGATTTCAACGTCAATACCTTCTTTTTTAGCTAAAGCAGCAGCTTTCTGTACTTCACGAATGAGAGCACCGTATGCTACCACTGTGATATCTTTCCCAGGTGAAACGACTTTTGCTTTGCCGATCGGAACGGTAAAGTGGTCCTCATTAACTTCTTGCTTAATTGCACGATAAATGCGTTTTGGCTCCAAGAAAATTACCGGATCATTTGATTCAATTGCACTGATCATCAGTCCTTTTGCATCGTGTGGTGTGCTTGGAATGACCACTTTTAGTCCGGGAATGTGTCCCCAAATGGCCTCCATGCTTTCGGAGTGATGCTCCAAAGCGTTGATTCCGCCTCCGTAAGGCATACGCATCACAAATGGCATTTTAAAATTGCCTCTGCTGCGGTTTTGCATTCTGGATACATGGCTGATAAGCTGGTTAAATGCGGGATAAGAAAATCCGCTGAACTGCATTTCTATCACAGGTTTTAATCCTGCCATTGCCATTCCGACTGCTGTTCCGGCAATTCCGGCTTCTGCAAGCGGGGAATCAAAAACACGTTCTTTTCCAAATTTCTTCTGTAATCCTTCGGTTACTCGGAAAACGCCACCTTCAACACCGACATCCTCACCATAAACAATTACAGCTTTATCTTGCTCGAGTTTTATTTCTAATCCCTGATTGATGGCATTGACCATATTCATTACTTTTTTCATCTTATTTGCCCTCCTTCCATTTAAGGTAACGTTCGTGTTCTACCTGTTGTGATTTTAAATTGTCCGGCATATCTGTGTAAAGGAATTTGAAGACATCGTCTAACGGATATTCTCCGTAGTTTTCAGCTGCTACAAAATGTCTGTCAATTTCTTTTTTGTATTCCGGTAGAATTTTTTCTTCTTCTTTATCAGACCAGAGTTTTTTCTCGATTAAATACTTTTTAAATCGATCCAGCGGGTCGGTTTTATCCCATTTCTGCTCTTCTTCTTTAGTACGATATTTTGTCGGATCATCCGAAGTTGTGTGTGCTCCTTTGCGGTAGGTTACTGCCTCGATGAGAATCGGACCTTTTCCGCTTCGGGCATGCTCACTTGCCTCCTGCATGGCTTTTGTCATGGCAAAGAAGTCGTTTCCGTCAACTTTAATCCCTTCCATTCCGTACGCAACGGCTTTGACAGCAAGGTTTTGAGTTTTTGTTTGCAAACCTACCGGAGTAGAAATCCCGTATTGATTATTTTGGATGATAAATACAACCGGTGCATCCCAGACTGCGGCAAAATTTAGTGCTTCATGGAATTCTCCTTCAGAAGTACCGCCATCACCGACAAAAGTGTAAACCACTTGGTCTTTCTTGTTGTATTTGATTTCATAACCGATTCCGGCTGCATGAACGAGTTGCGATGCAATCGGTACGGAAATTGGAACAAAGTTTTTTGCGTTTTTGAACAAAGAGCCATCTTCGTAGCCCATGAAATACATGAACATTTCCTGCAGTGTCGCTCCTTTAGCAAGGTAAGCACCCAATTCTCTGAAAGCCGGAACTAGCCAGTCATCTTCGCGCATGACTTGCGCAACAGCGCCTGAAATGGCTTCTTGTCCGTAGTTGGGGGGATAAGTGTATATCCTGCCTTGTCGTTGGTAATTCACTGTCATTAAATCTGCCTTTCTGGCAAACAGCATGTCTTTGTATGCTTTAAGGATTTGTTCATCCGTGAGTTCCGGCATCCATTTGGCATTGGCAGCAGTGACTTTGCCTTCGTTGTCCATGACGCGGAACGTTTTATTTTTAATCGGATCAAATGTTTTAAACATATCTTATTATTTAAGTAATCAATAGTTTAGAATTTGTTTAAATAACACGTTATGGGGTTTTTTGTTTAATATTTCACAAAATAAATTGCAGTATATTGCAACAATTGAATATTAATTCATTGTGAGCAGATTTTAATACCCTAATCATTTATTAAATAAATTTTGATGGATGGTTTTCATGTAATATCTTGCTAATGCAAATTAATACTAATTTTACTTTGTGTTGCCTAATAAATTAAAATGGATGCAAGCACAAGCAAAAAGTTAAATCAATGAGACAACTGAGAAATATAGCGTGGATAGTTTTCGTTTTGGTTTTGGGCTTTCTGGCTTGTGTTCCTGTAGAAGGACTCGGCGGTCAGTCTGTGATTACAGGTAGGGTTCAAATTATTGATTGTAATATGGAGCTTACCAATTATCTTGGGACATATTATGCTTACGACGAGGATGTTTATTTGATTTACGGTGAAGATTCCATTCCTTCGGATGATGTAAAAATCTCATATAATGGTTATTATCGTTTTGAATATTTGCAAGCAGGACATTATACCGTATATTCCATGTCAGAAGATACAACCGGAGAAAGTGCCTCTGGATATTATGCCGTGAAGAAAGACGTACTTATTCCTGATAATGGGGACGAAATAGGGGTTGAAGAGATCGTAATTATCAAATAAAGATGAAAGACAAGCAATCATATTGTGAAATTTTGAGTGGCTTTGAAGCCGTGAGTTTGGATGAGATAAAGGAACTTAGTCTTATGCGGCGTTTTGATAGCAAATATGTTCTGCCCATTCAGCATTTGTCATCGTTTTTATTGCAATTGAAAGCTAATTACAAAGTTTTAGAAATTAACGGAGAACGTTTTTTTAGATATGACACCACCTATTTTGATTCACCTGAATTACGATGTTATATGGATCATCAGAATCGACGAAAAACGCGCTTTAAAATACGGGAAAGACTTTACACTGTGAATGGGTTGCGTTTTTTGGAGGTAAAAATAAAAGATAATAAAGGAAAAACAATTAAGCAACGAATTCCAATTCAGGATGGAAATATTACTTCGACAGAAAAGGTAGCGTTTATAAAATCTTGTGTATATCTTGATCCTGTCATGTTAGATAAGACTGTTTCAAATGCGTTTCATCGAATTAGTTTAATTTCATTTGAAACCAAAGAGCGCATTACTATCGACTATGATTTAAAATATAGTTGTAAGAATGAGAATATATTTGCTGATTATTATGCTATTGTCGAGGTAAAGCGAGAGCATGAAAACCAGCAAATACCTGTGGATTCAGTGCTTAAATCGTATCGGATTCGTCCCAGAGGTTTCAGTAAATACTGTATGAGTCTGGCCTTGTTGAAACCTAACCTGAAACAAAATACATTTAAACCCAATGTTTTACATTTAAAACGAATGAAATATGATCAGTGTGCTTCTTGATTCTTCTGTGGAATTATTTAA
>CAYOUD010000145.1:0-6948 GCA_964407055.1 uncultured Bacteroidales bacterium
AATTTTACGGGTTAACCCGTTGAAGCCAGATAATTTTCTGCTTTTTCTTTAATAATTTCCCGCTTGTCCGGAACCGTAATTTGTGCAATAATACTTTGCAGATATTCAGTTTCCTTGATGTAATTTTTTGTGTATTCAAAATTCAAATCGAATATCCATGCGGCTTGCAGCACCTTGAAATCATTAATAAATTGCATGTCTGATTTTAAAATGATTTCTTCATTCATAAAGCTGTCAAAAACACTGGGGCTAAGTTTGTCTTCATTTTCCAAACCAAGCTCCAATGCAACATTTCGCTTTCCTTTTAGCATGGATTTGTAGTAAGCATCCACAATGTAAAAAATATCCATTTTGTCCGCATCGCGGATGATTTTACTGAATAAAAGTGTTTCATCACTTAAGTTAGATTCGATTTTTGGTAAGCCATGGTTATGTATCGCCGTAAGGATGACATCCCATTCAGTGGCTGAAAATGCGTGAGATTTTTGCAAATCCTTGAGCACTTTAATCCCCAAATCGCCGTGATAAACAGAGTCTTTATCTGAAAAAGTATGATAATCTCGATATTGTGTAAATCTGCCGATGTCGTGAAAAAGCCCGATGATTGCGGATAATTCGACTGCATGCGCATCCAGTTTTAATGATTTTGCAAGTTTAAGGGCATGCTGAGTGACACGCAATGAATGCGTTTTTTTTAAATTGATGTTTTCATTGAGTGTCGTATTTTCTTTTTCAAGAAAACTGTCGGTGTAATCAACGAAAAATTCTTTTTCTTTTTCTAAACTAGTTTGCATTATATTGTTTAAAGATAGGGACTGAAATTCAACCCCTTTAGTTGTGGTCGTTTTTAAAAGCTTCAATTCTGGAATTCAGTTCATCCATTTTCTCCAATCCGATTTGAGAAACACAGGCTCTCAGTCCTTCGGTGTGTTCTGAACCGGTATTTTCGAGCGTAATTGCTGAGATGCCATAGCGAATTAATTCTGTCAGTAATTCATTCCCGGTCATGCCAGGATATGAGATTGTGAAATAAAATCCGTCTGCTAGGGTTTTGTCTATGTCTTTATCATATACAATTTTAAAGCCTGCATCAAGGAATATTTTTTTCATGATTTTTGCCCGTTCGCCATATTCTTTGACAGAATCAACAAAGTTAAATCTGCCTTCATTTGCTGCTTTAAACATTGCGGCAAGTGCATACTGTGCTGAATGTGATGCTCCGGATGAAAGTGAATAAATAATTCTCAGTACAAATGTATAGCCAAATTTATCTGCGCCAAAGCGTTCTTTCAGAAGGGGATATTTTCTGTGATACAGTTTGTCCGAAATCGCGGTAATTGACAGGCGCTGTCCTGCATAGCTGAATGCTTTTGAGCTTGAAATCAGCAAAATATAATTGTCGGTATATTTGGTGACACTTGGCTGATAGGGTGGTTGTCCCGGTTTACTTAAATCTTGACGAAAATCCATTCCAAAATAAGCGAGGTCTTCAATGATGATGACATCATATTTGTTTGCTAATTTCCCGATAATTTGCAATTCTTCTTCTGTAAAGCAAATCCAAGTGGGATTATTCGGGTTCGAATAAATAATGCTGTTTATGTTTCCTTTTTTTAGATAGGATTCCAGTTTCGCGCTTAATTTTTCTCCCCTATAATTGTACACATCAAAGTTTTCGTATTTTTGATTCAATACACGAAATTGCTGTTTTTGAACCGGAAAACCAGGGTCAATAAACAGTGCTGTATCTTTCTTTTTGTCAAGATTTGCACACATCATGAAACAAGCGTAACCTCCCTGCATCGATCCCACGGTGGGAATGCAAGCTTCCGGTTTAATGTCAATATTCATAAAGTTTTTAATGAATTTTGACGCTTCTTCTTTTAGGGTTTTCACACCGTCAACCATCGGATAATCAGATGCGACACCTTGTTTCAATGCTTCAATTTCAGCATTTGTACCAATTTCAGATGGTTTTAATCCAGGAACCCCCATTTCCATGCGCATAAATGGAACGCCGGAATCTTCAGAGATTTGGTTTATTAAACCTACAATTTCACGAATGGTTGCTTTCCCAAGGTCATCCAGGCCAACTTTGGAAATAAATCCATTCAAATAGTCTTGACTTAAGGGTAATTTATCGTTCATAATATCCTGATTTTCTATTTATGCTACAATAATACAAAAAAGCGTTGCAATCCGAAAACCTTAGTTTATGCTGTGCAATATATTTGCACTTTTTTTCGCAAGGGATGCAACGTTTTTTTAACAATTGTCGTTTTATAAACGTTGTGTAAAACTTTCCATGTTAATAATATTTTAAAATATTGAATTCTTTTTGTTTCTTTGGCATGAAGGAGCTTAAGTTTGTGAAATAATTTATCTAATCATTATGAAAAAAATTACTTTCTTTTTATTTGCTGTTTTAATTTGTACAGCTGTTTTTTCTCATCCTGTTTCTCAGGAGCTTACTGAAAGGCTTGCCCATTCATTTATGGTTCAAAAACTCGACAGAAGTGACGTGGATTTTGAATTGATGATAAAATCTGAGCAAAATGCTTGGTATTTATATGGCGATGCTGATTCTTGGGTAATTGTTTCTGGCGATACGGAATTGTATCCTGTGCTTGCATTTTCAACTGCGTCAAGCGTATCTGCAGAAACCATGCCACCTGCAATGCGCTCTTATCTTGATGCGCGTGAAAATCAGCTTGAGGAAATTCGCAATCAGCGGTATTCACATCCTGAAAATCGTGCTGCTTGGGATTCCTTTTTGAAAGGGGAGTTTTATGAAGCCCGAAGCAGTATGGAGCCATTGGTTGAAACGCGGTGGAATCAAGGGTGGCCATATAATATGATGTGTCCGGCACATTCTCAGGGACCCGGTGGACATGTTTATGCCGGTTGCGTTGCATCTGCCATGTCGCAAATAATGAATTTTCATGAATATCCGGAAACCGGTCGCTTTGTGGGCTCATATTATTGGGGTGCTGATATTGAAGTTGATTTTTCTGAGGGTAATTATCAGTGGGATGAAATGACAGCATCTGCAACAACTTTGAGCCGTGAAGCAATTGCTAAACTAATTTATCACTGCGGTGCTTCTGTTAGCATGGACTACGATTACGATGGCTCAGGTTCTAATATACAATACGCTGCAGAAGCGCTTAAATATTATTTTAAATATAAATCTGGGCTTAAGTTTTTTGATGAAGTGAATTTTTCAGATGCAGATTGGAAATTCCTATTGAAAGAGGATTTGGATAAGCAACATCCAATTTTATATCGTGGAACCGATGATTCCGGTGGTGGACATGCATTTGTGTGCGATGCTTACCAAGATACTAGTTATTTCCATTTTAACTGGGGATGGTCTGGCGCAGGAGATGGATTTTTCCATCTCGATGATCAGTCTTTCCATTGGGGACAAGGTGCTGTTGTGAATATTATGCCATACTGGGGCGAGTATTGTAATAGTATGATTTATACGCAAGAAAATTGGAGTTTTCATGATGGCTCAGGCAATAATTTTTATTGGAATGATAGCGACTGTGAGTGGTTAATTGCGCACGATGCCGCTGAAAAGATTAAGTTGAATTTTACACGCTTTGAAACGTTGGAAGGTGATGCGCTTTTTGTTTATGATGGGGATAATACAGATGCTCCATTATTAGGCGCTTTCTCAGGAAATAATCTTCCTGAGACGCTTATATCTTCAGGAAACCGTATGTTGCTGCGCTTTATTACTGATGGTGACGGTCAGTCTCGTGGATGGTATGCCTCATACGAAAGCACAATACTCGGGATGGAAGACTTTTCAAACAAAGGATATGCACTGTATCCAAATCCGGCAGATGATGTGCTGAATATTCGCTTAACCGGTACAGGACAGGCTGATGTTAAGTTGTTTGATTATACCGGACGAATGTTGAAAGGCTTTGTTGTTGATAATCAGCAAATAACTGTTGATGTGAGTGAGTTTCCGGCTGGTCTGTATATAATGAAAATACGTCAGGGTGATGTGATTGCTCAGGAACAGTTTATTGTGAAATAAGGATTGAATTTTTCGGGTTAAAACGTTGCTTTTCGGTGCGCATTCTTTCACGCAGCGAAGGCTTGATGCGAAGCCAACTTCCATGTTTAAACACCAAGCAACGGAGCAGGATTCGGGCAATTTTTTCGATATGTTTCAATAGCTGCTTTGCTGCAAACTCCCGGATAATCGCCTTGTTTTCCGTCCATGTTAACAATGACCTGAAAGTGCAAGTGTGGCGGCCAGTTTCCGTTTTCATGCGATGCCCCCAGAGCGGCAAATGTGTCTCCTTTTTTAATTTCCTTGCCGATGCTACAATTTTCCAGCGATTTTTCGGATAAATGTCCGTAAAGCGTATGGAATTTTTGCCCGTTTAATTCATGCGCCAAAATGATGGTCGGGCCGTAATCTCCGAAACTATCATTGATTTGAAAACTGTGGACATGACTGTCTAAAGGCGCAAAAATCGGAGTTTTTGCTTCGCTCCAAATATCAATTCCAAGATGAATAGTTCGCGCATTGTCGTCCGTTCCAAAGTGTTCACTTTTTCGGTAAATGAGTCTGTCTTCCAGATATCCGCCAATGCAAATGTCTGCTTGCTCCTCTGATAGTTTTGTCTGGATATAGTGATTAAGTCCTTCGGTATGAAGGATGTCGTAATTTTGCAATTCCGGATTGTTTATTGACAAATCCAGTTTCCAAATCTTCATTTTATCCAAAGCAAATGGGAAAAGGGAGTTGAAATTTGCTTTATGTTTTAATAATAAATCGGAAATTTCAGTCATGTTTAATATGAGAATTTTTTCTCAATAAAACGAGAGTTTAACAATCTGGCAACCGCTAGATAGCTGGGTTTCATGCAAATCATGTCGCCGACTCTGTATTTTGGTTTGCCATTCTCATCTTTATTATCGCCCAAATCAATCACGGTCATATCAGAAGTAATTCCGACAAAATTAATGCCTGTATCTTTCATTTCCAGACCTTCTTGGTCAACATCTAATAATCCAAAATCCAAAATTGCCTTGTAAGTTGTTTTCCCAAGGTCGTCATCTTCAAAATCTGCGGAATGTCCTATGCTTGCATCGTTAATAATGCCATCGGGGACAATGTCTTTTTCGTGCAATTCAATAATTTGCGCATAAAAATTAAAGGTGTCCGTGCATAAATCTCTGAATTGTTCGTTGTCATAGGGGCTGGTTCCGAAAAATGCGGTCTCACCGATTCGGAAGTGGTTGATATCACTCGGTAAGGTTCCATTTTCAACCAACGGGAGTGTAATTGAGCTTCCTCCTGATGTGAAAGGTAATTTTGACCCATGTTTAGCTTCGATTAACTCTTTGTAAAGATGCAATTGCAATAATTTATCATAGGTGGGTTCAACGCCGTACATACACCCCAGGTTGCTTCCCAGTCCTACGACTTGAACATTCGATAATTTGAAGATTTTTTCGTAAAACGCAAACAAATCATCACGGTTAACGCCCTCGCGAAGCTCGCCCAACTCTATCATTATGATGACTTTGTGAATTTTTTTCTGTTTTTTTGCTGCTTTATCTAATGCTTGAATTGTACGGAAAGATGAATTTAATGAAATGTCTGCATATTTGACAACATCATCCACATAAGTTTGTGCCGGAGGTTTAATATATATGGTAATCAAATCTTTATCCAGCTCTTTCAGCCGTTTTAAGCTTGAAAGGCGGGAGTCTCCGACAGACTGAATGCCCGAGATGATGTCAGGTGTTAATATTTGTTTCATGAATTCTTCATCACCACTAAACACTTTGGTAATAAGGCTCCATTCTATATTGTGTTTTTTAAGATATGTGTTTAGTTTTTTTATGTTGTTTCTAATCTCTGCAATATTAATTCTTAGCTCTGCCATAACATATTGATTTGTTGTTAAATAAAAAAAAGAGTTGTCATATTTTGCGACAACTCCTGTTTGAAATATTTGTTGATTATTTATTTTCGTAACGCATTTCAGCATATTTTGATACAAATCCAACTCGTTCGTAAAGTCGTTTTGCTGGATTATCATATTCGACATGCAGTTTTACTTTTCCGTCGGCGTGTTTGAATGATTCTTTTACAATCTGTCCGCCAAATCCTTGCCCGCGGTACTGTGCGTCAACGGCAACATAAACCAGAATGTTTTCAGGGATATATCCGCTCATGCCTGTTTTGTTCATAATGAGAGTTCCGACAAGCTTGTTTTCATGAAACGCTGCGAGTGCAAAACCGCCTTCTGAAGGATTATCGGAAAATGCGTAGTCTAAGCATTTATTAATGTCCGGTTTCGGGTCACCAAACTTGTCAAGATGGGTAAATAGAAAATCAATGAATTCGTTTCTGCTAATAGTTTTAAAATCTGCTTCTTTTTCAATCTTTTTGATTTCTAACATAAATTTATTTTTTTAGTTATAACATGAATTTATTATTGCCTCAATAATAAAGCAGATGCATTTTGCACCAAAACCGGAAATATAGACATTTTTTTTGATACTGCAAAATATGTGAGCCTGAAAACGTTGAGACATCGATAAAAGTTCAGATATCGTATAGGAACTCGATTTTTATTTTTGCGAATTGTCAGCCAAATTAATTGTATTACGATTCTACTGCAATTTCCGTGGAATATAATATAAATTGTGTTTCAGGATGATTGATACAGAAATTCTGAAACTACCAATTCCTGTCCCGAATTAACTTTGGGAGTTTATGCCGATATAACCCGAAAAATTCACCGCAAATAGGTAGATGTTAATACCGATTGTGAATCAAAATTGCCGATACAATTCATTCTATACTAATTTGAACTAGCCAGCATTATTCATCGCAAAATTAAGCGTATTTACATCAATATACTAAGGGGCCTTCTAATAATTCTTTTCTTTCAAGAAACAAATTTT
>CAYOUD010000146.1:0-3914 GCA_964407055.1 uncultured Bacteroidales bacterium
AAAAATTCACCGCAAATAGTTAGATGTTAACATAAGGTGCTGTTGGTTAATGCTTGCCATTATCTTTGCACATCTTCAAATCTGCACAAAGGGCATGGCATGAATTTTCCGGGTTAACAGGCTGCGTTTTTTTGTGTGATTATTATTCTAATCCTATTTTATTTCTACATCCATCATCATACGAGCATAAACACCATTGTTCATTTCAACAAAATCTTGAATTTGCTGATAAGCGGAGGTATTAAAACCCGGAATTTGGCTTAACAATTCCATGCGGGTTTGTAGATTGAAATCTTCAAGCAATGTTTCCATAAAATCTTTTGCTTTTGGCATTTCAACCATAGTATAATCTTCAATTTCAGCTAATTCAGCCGCTTTTTTTGTGGCTTCTTCCAATCCGCCAAACCCATCAATTAATCCATTAGCTAAGGCATTTTCACCTGTCCACACACGTCCCTGTCCAATTTCATCAACTTCTGCTTTTGTCATGCCACGACCATCGGCTACGCGAGTAATAAAGACATCGTAAAATCCCTCTACCATTCCTTGCATATAGGCACGTTCTGCTTCAGAAAATTGTCTTGCAATATTTCCCATGTCGGCATATTCGTTGGTGTTTACCACCTCAACATTAATTCCGATTTTTTCTTGAATCAGCTCTTCGCCTGAAAACATGAGCCCAAAAACTCCAATAGAACCGGTAATTGTGTTAGGATGTGCATAAATGTAATCTGCTGCGCAAGCAATATAATAACCTCCTGAAGCAGCAAGATTTCCCATACTCACAACGACGGGTTTGTCTTTTTTCGCCAGAACAATTTCACGCCACATAATTTCAGATGCCTGACCACTGCCTCCAGGTGAGTTAACACGGATCACAATGGCTTTTATATCATCATCCATGCGGGCTTCACGAATAGCTTTAGCAAAACGATCTCCACCAATTTTTGAATCGTCACCATTACCCATCACGATATTTCCTTCAGCAAAAATAACAGCAATTTCATTGTCACTTTTATTTTTTATTTTCATTGTTTTAAAATGCGAATTGTACTTCGCCATAGTCATGAAATTGATTTCATCATCTTCATCGTTGCCAATTTTTTCATTCATCATGTCCAAAATTTCATCTTTGTATTTCAGACCGTCAATCAGTCCATAATCAACAGCGCTTTGCGCTGAGTTTAAACTGAGATTGTCAGCAATTTCATTCAATTCATCAACACTGATGTCGCGCGTTTCAGCTATCCTTGTAAGCATATGATTCCAGATGCTGTTGAGATATGTCATCGTTTGTAAACGGTTTGCTTCGCTCATTTCATTTGTCATGAAAGGCTCCACAGCTGATTTGAATTTCCCGTGGCGAAAAATCTGCGGTTCAACGCCGAGTTTATCAAGTGCATCTTTATAATACATTACCTGAGCGGAAAGTCCTCTGAAATCCATCCATGCCTGTGGATCCATATAAATTTCATCAGCAGCAGTGGCTATGTAGTAGCCTTTTTGTGTCATGGTTGTTGCATAAGCAATCACCCATTTCCCGCTGCTTTCTCTGAAATCAATAATGGCATTACGGAGTTCTTCGGCCGTTGCCATACCGCTTGTCACTACGCTGATCTCGAGATAAATACCTTCAATGCTTTCATCTTCTTTGGCACGTTCCAAATTTCTGAGCATGTCATTTAAACCGGTAATTTTTTTCAAGTCATAAGGGTCAAAATTAAATGACTCAAATGGATTTTGCGGTGTTCTGTCAGGAATCGCAAGACTTAAGTCCAATTTAAGGACAGATTCTTTTTTAATTTCAATTTTTTCGGCTTCACCGAATTTTGCAACCAGGGAACCAATTGCTCCCATAAATAATAAAATTGACACGATCGAGGCCAGAATAAATCCAACCATCGATGCTGCCATAATTTTCCAAAAACTTGTTTTCATTGTATTGTGGTTTTTAAGTAAAACATTTATTTATTAATCACTATTAAAATTTTTCGTCATATTTTGTCCAAAGAAAATCTCCGAGCTGGATTGCTTCGTCCACAACACGTTCTCCCCATGTCATGGTGTAATCTGTTAATGCTTCAATTCGTTTTTTACTTGCTTTTTGATTCATCACGGCTTTTTCAAACTGTGATTGATTTCGGAATAACTCCGTTTGCATAGGTTTCCAAACTGCATCAACATCTTTACTCATATCGCCCCAACGTTGCGCTGTCAGTGTTCCCAGTCGATTAAATGCCCACCAGGCAGATTCCATTGTATAACCATTCGGTCTGCCGGGAGTTTTATAAGATTCGGGCAAATCAGTAACACTACAATAAACCGGAATGTAAATGGAGGTTGCCATGTTATCCTGAGCCAACCACAAAACGCCGCCAACTTCATCAGGCAACCAATCGCGACTTTGAGTAATGGTTCCATACATGGTGTACCAACGTGCAATCGTGCGTTCGCCGAGAAAACGAATATTTCCTTCATCATCGCTGTGATACCATTCTCCGCTAACCGGTAAAATTTCCAACTCATCGTATGGTAAGAAAGGGTTTGCAAGCGGGGAAATAATCTGTTTTCCGTTTTTATCAGCAGTCGTAATATTTCGACGCATATCGTATGGTGTCCCCTGATAATAATCCTTAAAGGTATTCACCATATCCTGCAAACTCACTTTTTTATCCGGTTTAACCGAAAATGGATAATTTTCTGCAGTAGGAGAAAGTTTTAATGAGGGCGCCAGCAAGTCAAAAACTCTCCACTCACGACGGCGTGAGGCGATGGATTGGCGAGATTCCGGTGCATAAGTGTAGGCAAAACTAAATGCCCCTTTGTCAGGATTCCACCATCCGCTGTCTCTTGCCATCTCAAAAATATTTTCAGATGCCATAAAGAAATCCGGATTCTCTAAATCAATTTCACGAATTGTACTGGCATTTGCATTGACTGCAATATGGTCATTAGGAACACGTTGAGCCACCCAAATTGCTCCGGTATTTCCTTTTCCGGGTCCGACAATTTCAAGATGCCAAACTTCTTTAGTATCTGCAATTGTCAGGCATTCTCCGGCATCGTTCCAGCCATATTTCATTAATAATTCATCGGCCATTTGAATTGCTTCCCGAGCAGTGCTTGTTCGTTGAAGCATGAGTTTGCAAAGTCGTTGGCAATCAATCAGCCCATCATCCGACTGAAGATAATTACGACCACCAAAAGTAGATTCACCGATGGCTAGCTGTTTTGTGTTCATGCTGGGATAAGCTGTATTGACATATCCATTGATTTCACTAACCTGAGGAATTTCTCCTATCGGGATATGTGCATAAGTTGGCATGGCAAAACTGTCGCAAGCAACCCGTTTGTACATTTCTACGGTTTCACCGGCTTTATGTTTTCCTCCGGATTGAATGTCCATCCATGAGCGGGTTCTGTGGCTATCGTCTGTATGGCTTGTCATGACAGAACCATCCGTACTGGCAAGTTTCCCAACAGTGATGCTGGTGCATCCTTCCGGAACGCCGCCGTCCCAATCGGATTTATCAACTTGTGCAATAAGTGAAATTATCCCCGTAAGGGAAATTATGAGAGTTGTCAGGAGAAATTTACGCATTTATCTGTACTTTTGTTTTGACAAGTTAAATATATGCAATCATTTTGAAACACAAGTAATAAATGATTTATTTAAAGGGAATTTAACACATGAAACAAACAAACTTGATAAAAACAGAGGCTTACTCAAGAGAAGAAGAGGTTCGGTCGTTCGAAATTAACAGCGAAAAAAATATGAATATTGCCGGAATTGCCAGAAAATTTCAGGAGATGGCTTGGGAACATTCTTCACAATTGAAATGTGGATACAAAGACCTCGATAGGGCGTGGTTGCGTAGTTGCGATTGGCTCCTCAGGGTTTCGCTAAGCGATGG
>CAYOUD010000146.1:4014-6781 GCA_964407055.1 uncultured Bacteroidales bacterium
CGCTAAGCGATGGATTTTCGCGAGAGAAAGCGAAGCTCTGAGTCGGGAGAAGTAGTTGCGATTGGCTCCTCAGGGTTTCGCTAAGCGATGAATTTTCGCGAGAGAAAGCGAAGCTCTGAGTCGGGAGGGACATTTTCCCTAACTCCTAAACCCTAACTCCTAAACCCTGACTCCTAAACCCTGACTCCTAACACCTAAACCCTGACTCCTGACTCCTGACACCTAAACCCTGACACCTGCCTCCCCAGATATAAAAAAACCTCCAAAGCAATGCCCGGAGGTTTTTCATATTTAGCAATATATTTTATTCAATAATTTCGAGCTCGTCAATGATATTGGTTGCGCCACCGAATTTTTCAATGACCCAAAGTACGTAGCGTGAATCTACATTAATTGTGCGTTGTAATTCGGGATTGTAAATCAGGTTGCTACAAAGCCATTCCCAGTTTCCGTCAAAAGCAAGCCCAACCAAGTGACCTTCGCCATTAAGAATCGGGCTACCTGAGTTTCCACCAGTAATATCATTGTCACTGATAAAACAAACAGGAACAGAACCAGTTTCGTCTGCATAACGACCGAAATCTTTGTTTTCAATCAGCTCAATAAGTTTGGGATCCAAATCAAATTCATCATCTCCGGGAATATATTTCTGCAGAATTCCTTCAACATAAGTAAATTCATGATAATGTACCGCATCACGAGGATCGTAATCTTTCACGGTCCCGTAAGTTAAGCGCAATGTGGAGTTTGCATCTGGATAAAACCCTTTATTTGACTGGAATTCACGCAATCCGGCCATAAATTTCCGTTCATTCAAACTAATTTTATCCATGATACCGAGATATTCCATTTGGCTACCCATCAAATCGCTGATAAGTGCATCCCAAAAGATAATAATCGGATCTTTAGCCAATTTTTTAGCTTTCGGTTTTTCCAAAAATTCCATCATCCGCTCTTCTGATGTAAAGATTGATTCTTCAAATGTTTCTTCAACAAATCTATCAATAGAGCCTTCCAGCGTTTTAGCTTTGAATTCATTTGGCAAAATTTCCGTAAAAAAAGTAATTCGGCTTGCAGCATCGATGTCATCAATGTAAGTTTTCAGCATTGCACGCATAATGTCCTCATCAACCTGAGGATAATAACCTTCAAATTTTCCAGGCATAGATTTTTTAAAGCGCTCAATGCTTTTGCTGACATCATCTTTGTTTTCTAATTGATTCTGCAATCCTTTAAATTGCTGTGCTAACATAATCTGATCGCTTGCCTGAATCAGTCCGATTGAGGCATAAATCATAGATTCAGTAATAGGACCAAATTTAGTATATTGGGTTTCAAGATTTGCAAGGACATCCCCATATTTCTTTTGGTTTTTCTCACTACTTTCCACCCACTTTACAAATTCATGCTGCAAACTTTCACGACGTTGGATAGCATCAGTATTCCTGAGATTTTCAGCTTCACCTTGAAACATTTTATGTCCATTGGCAAGACCAGCATAGGTATCGGCAAGATCAAGACGAATTGCTTCGTTTGTATCCATATAGGATTTCATGACTTTCAATTTTTCACCAAGCAGACGAACTACAATCGGATCAAAATAATTCATTTTATATTCCATTCCCCATGAGCTCAGGTAACGTTCGGTTTGTCCAGGATATCCCATAATCATGGTAAAATCGCCTTCCTCAACACCTTTAATGGAAATTGGTAAATGATGCAATGGCTTGTAAGGAATATTATCTTCCTGATACTCCTCTGTCGGCATTCCGTCTGGTGTCATATAAACACGGAAAATAGAAAAATCTCCGGTATGACGAGGCCACATCCAATTGTCGGTATCTCCACCATATTTCCCGATACTTGAAGGAGGTGCTCCAACAAAACGAACATCGCCAAATACTTCGTAAACAAATAGATAGTATTCACCACCCTGATACATTTCTTTTACGTTAGCTTTATAGTGTGTATCTTCTTTTGCTTCCTCTTCAATTGCAGTAAGCCTAGAGGCAACCTGTTTTTCTCTTTCACTTTCAGGGGTTTCGTAAGTTATGCCTTCCAAAACACGATCGGTAACATTTTCAATGCGTACAACGCGTGAAACAGATATTCCGGGAACTGGAATTTCTTCATCATGTGATTTTGCCCAAAACCCATCATCTAAATAATTAGTTTCTGTTGAGGACAGATTTGCAATCGCCTCATAACCACAATGATGATTGGTAAATAACAAGCCTTTTTCTGATACAATTTCACCGGTACAGAAACCGGAACCACCTTCACCCATAAGTTGGAAAATTGCATCTTTCACCGATGAATGGTTAATACTGTAAATCTCTTCAGGACTAAGTTTTAGACCAAGTTTTTGCATATCAGTATAATTCATTTTACTGATATGACCCGGTATCCACATTCCTTCGTCTGCTTTAGCAAGCGAGACAAAAGCAAATAGAAGTGCCAGAATTAATGTTAATTGTTTTTTCATAATTTTGTATTTTTGTATGTTAACAAGTCGCTGCAAGTTAATACAAAAGCAATATATTACAAACGTGTGGGTGTTAATATGTCCTTAATAAAACCTTTGCATACTCCAAACGTGGCTATGTAAAAACCTATGACAGTGATGATTAAATGGATTTTTCTTTGTTTTCTGGAATTTGTATTACATGGAAAAATGCCAAACTTGTTGGAGATAATCATTTGGAATGTAACTTGACAATTAAAGAATAAATAGTGTCTGTCCATGATGTCCGATTTACTCACGATA
>CAYOUD010000147.1:0-6771 GCA_964407055.1 uncultured Bacteroidales bacterium
TATCTTAAAGACAACGAAATACATATTATTCTTGTCTAATTTTCAGGGATTTGTTATCTTTATGCTTTCAGACAATTGGTAATCGGGATATCGTTGTCAAAATTGAATTATTATGAGAAATCTAATTTTTAGTTTTTTGCTGATTTTTGTAGTGCTAAATGCCTTTGCACAGCATCGGTTTTCTGAAAATAGAGGTCAGCTTCCCGAGCAGGTTGAGTTCAAGTGTCGATTGAATTATGGTGCTTTGTTTTTGGAAACAGATGGTTTGGTTTACAATTTTGCTGATAAAACGCAGTACGAACATTCTCATGCACATCACGGCGAGGGTAGTGTTAATAATGCGCATCCATCAGAACATAGCGAGCCGGTTACTCAGCTCGATTTTCATGCTTATAAAATGCATTTTATTGGGGCTTCAGATGATGTTCGGGTTTCAGGGAAAAATCCCTTGCCCGATTATGAAAATTATTTTGTGGGGAAAGATCCATCTAACTGGGCGAGCAGGGTTTCGCGTTATGAGAAAGTGTGTTATGACGCATTATATCCTAATATTGATTTGTGTTTTTATGATGAAGGTAAAGGGTTGAAATACGATTTTATCTTAAATCCGGGAGCAAATCCTGAAGATATCCAATTGCGATACGAGGGTCTTGACGATATGAAATTACGGTTTGGGAATCTGATTTTAAACACTAGCATATCCAAGACGACTGAGTTGCATCCTGATGCTTATCAGATTGTTGATGGAGACAGTGTTCCCGTGAGGTGTAAATACACACTTGAGAATAATGTTTTGGGATATACTTTTCCGGATGGTTATAATGCGTCATATTCGGTAATAATTGACCCCAGCCTTGTGTTTTCAACTTATACTGGCTCTACCGGCGATAACTGGGGCTTTACTGCAACTTGGGATTATAATGATAATGTGTTTTCCGGCGGTATTGTGTTTGATGTTGGGTACCCGGTGAGCTTGGGCGCTTATCAGACTGATATGGCAGGAGGCGTGGCCCCAAATCCGAATAATCCCGGTTATTACGGTAATGGGTGCGATGTTGGCATTATAAAATATAATGAAGACGGGACACAGCGATTATTTGCAACTTATTTGGGCGGATCAACAGGCGAGGAAATGCCGCATTCAATGGTAGTGAATGAATATAACGAACTTGTGGTTTTTGGAACGACCGGTTCTACAGATTTCCCGACAGTAAATGCATATGATGATAGCTTTAATGGAGGTGATTCCATTAATTATGATAACGTGATTGCTTTTCCTGATGGGACAGATATTTTTGTTGTGAAATTTAGTGAAGATGGGACTGAACTATTGGGAGGAACTTATCTTGGTGGTTCTGCAAATGATGGATTAAATTTTAAAATTGAATATACTGAACAAGGATACATTCAAATGCACGGGAATGATTCCTTGTATTATAATTACGGAGACGGTGCGCGTGGAGAAGTAATTGCCGATGATAAGAATTATATTTATGTTGGAGCAAATACCTTTTCTGATGATATCATGCCTGGAGCTAACAATGGGTTTCAAACTGCCAATGCAGGTGGGATGGATGGTTTAGTGGCAAAGTTTAGTCCCGATTTGAGTGTGATGATGTGGATGTCTTATCTTGGTGGAAGTCAGGATGATGCAATTTATTCAATCACTCCGGATCAAAATTATTCAGTCTTTGTTTCTGGAGGCACTTGTTCGTCAGATTTTCCAACAACATCAGGAGCATTTGCAGAAACTTATCATGGTGGCAGTACCGATGCTTTTGTGTCAAAAATTCATCAAAATGGAAATGTATTGATGGGTTCGACTTTTTTTGGAAGCACTCAGTACGATCAGGCGCATTTTGTGCGGGTTGATAATTTTGATAAAGTTTATCTTTACGGACAGACAGAGGCCGGTGGAAATACCTTAATTTATAATGCCGGCTATTCAGTCCCAAATTCGGGACAATTTCTGGCATCTTTTACGAATGATTTGTCCTTGCGACTTTGGTCAACTGTGTTTGGTCGTGGTGCTGGACATCCGGTGCTGTCGCCATCCGCTTTTGCGGTTGATGTTTGTGATAGAATATATCTTGCCGGATGGGGAAGGGAATGGGCATATTCCTATTTAGATGAAACAAATACCTACTATACTTGGGAAGATGATTACGGAACCATGGGCTTGCCGGTAACTTCTGATGCGCTTCAAACAACGACTGATGGACAAGATTTTTATATCATGGTGCTCAGTGAAAATGCCGGAGCATTGGAATATGCAACATTTTTTGGTGAAGTGCATTATGCGGCCTGTGGATATTCAGGACATGATCATGTGGACGGTGGAACTAGCCGTTTTGATAAAAAAGGAAATGTGATTCAGTCTGTCTGTGCAAGTTGCGGATCTTGTCAGGCTTTTCCAACCATCCCAAATCCCGGTGTTTGGTCAACGGAAAACAGTAGCTCGAATTGTAACAATGCTGTCTTTAAAATTAATATAATTGAAAATCTCGCTGAGGCGAATTTTAATCCGATTCCGGCAATTTGTGCGCCTTTTGATGTTGAATTTGAAAATACTAGTCAGGGAGAAGAGTTTACATGGGATTTTGGTGACGGAAGCCCGGTTTCCAATGAATTTGAACCAATACACACCTATACAGACGAAGGAGTTTATGAAGTGATGCTGATTGCTTATGATCCGGCTGCTTGTAATTATGCAGATACTGCTTATCGCGAAATTGAAGTTCAAATTCCTGAAATAATTGAATTAGCTCCATTTGAGATTTGTCCGGGAGAATCGGTTGAAATCGGACCTACAAATCATTATGGGGCAGATGTTACATTTGATTGGGTTTTAGGTTCAGATTTGTCTGAAACCGGCATACAAAATCCAATTGCCAGTCCATCAGAAACTTCTGAATATACGTTGATTATTAATGATGTTTGTACCGATACAGTTCATCAAACCATTGAGGTAATAGACATTGATGTTGAACTTATTTTGCCTCCTGATACCTTAATCTGTCCCGGTGATGCTGTCATGCTGAATGCCGAGGTAATAGGAGATTACACGGAAATTTTGTGGTCTGACAATGCGAGTTTTACGAATTTGCTAAGTACAAATTTAAGTATGGCCGATGTGCCAACACAAAATACAACTTACTGGGTACAGGTGACGGAAAGTGTTTGTAATACCGATGTTGTAAATTCCGTCACGGTGGATTTGCATAATTTCAATTATCAGTTAAGTCCGGATCCGATTATTTGCGTAGGAGCATCCGTTGAATTATCAATTAATAATCTGAATCCTTCTGATATCAATTCTTACATTTGGTCTCCGGGTGGGTTTATTGTTTCCGGAGAAAATACCGCAAATCCGCTTGTCGCACCGACAGAAAATACAACATTTACAGTTGAAATTGAAAATCAGATGGGCTGTACTGAAACGGCTGAAGTTTCAGTAACAATTGATAATATTGAAATCAGTTCCATAATTCCTGAACATCCGCTTTGTTACGGGGAGTGCACCGGAGTTGTAACTGCCGCTGCTAATGGGTATGCGCCTTATGATTTTTCATGGAGTAATGGGGCAAATGGCGAAACAGTATCCAGTTTGTGTGCAGGAAATTATGATGTCACTGTGGTGGATGAGATTGGTTGTGAAGCAAATGCTTCTGTACTTATAAATCAACCCCCGCAATTGAATTCGCAGTTTGTAAATATAGTGGATCCATTGTGCGATGGAATCGGTTTTGGTGCAGCTACCGTTTCTGTAAGCGGGGGTACGCCCGGATATTTTTATCTGTGGGATGACGGCACTGAGACAGCCACGAATAATAGTTTACATACCGGTGTTCATGAAGTGCAAATTGTTGATGCTCATGGTTGCGATACCGTCTTAGAAATCGAAATGGTTCCGCCCAATAATCTGGCAACCAGTCTGAGCGATGTGGAAAATAATTTGTGTTACGGTGATTGCGAAGGTCAAATGACTGTGAATGTTAGCGGCGGTACAGCTCCGTTTTCATATTTATGGAGTCATGGAGAAACTGACGAAAGTATCGCCAATTTATGCGCAGGATATTATCAGGTAACTGTGATTGATGCGGATAATTGTGTCATCCATGAAAATGGATATATTATGAGTCCAACGGAAATAAATATGCAAATTTTTGCTGATCCGATTTTGTGTCACGGAGACAGTACCAGCATTGAATTGCAAACTTCGGGAGGAACCTTCCCGTATGAATATGAGTGGAACACGGGGAGCGCGAGTCAAAGTCTTGAGCCTGTAACCGCCGGACAATATAGCGTTACACTTACTGATAATCACAATTGTGTTGATACTGCGAGCATTATTTTGTTGCAGCCGGAATTATTGGAGTTTACTGGCACAGTTGAAGATATGCTGTGTACCGGTGTTTGTAACGGCGAAATTCATGTGAATGCAAATGGTGGTACCGGACAATATCAATATCATTGGTCGGTTGATGGCGATGGTTCGGAGTTAGTCGGCTTGTGTTCAGGAGATTATGAGTTGTTGCTTCGCGATGACAATGGCTGTGAAACTTATGGTGAATTTTTTATCGAAAATGAATCTTATATTCCTCCGCTTGAGGTAAGCACGGATAATCCGGAAATATATGTTGGCATGAGTACGAATCTTTTTGGAACCGAAGCTCCTGGATATTCTTATGATTGGTATCCTGCAAACAGTATTCTGGAAGATGAATTGCCGCAAGTTGAGGCATGGCCGACAGAAACAACAACCTATGAATTGCGAATTACCGATGCTAATGGATGTGTAAATATTGATACAATAACAATCATTGTAAATGAATTAATTTGCGGAGAGCCATATCTATATGTTCCAAATGCCTTTACTCCAAACAATGATGGTGAAAATGATTACTTCAAACCTTACGCTCCGGTTGGAGTGGTACGAAAAATGTATTTTGCCGTTTACGATCGTTGGGGAGAATTAATTTACGAATCAGAAAATATCAATGATCGTGGTTGGGATGGAACGTTTAAGGGTGAGGAACTGCCTCCTGATGTTTATATCTATTATTTTGAAGCAACTTGCATTGATGAAGATGATTTTACGAAAAAAGGAAATGTGACTTTGTTGAGGTAGATGTTATGTTGACTTAGACGCTCCTGATTTCTCCAACTACCTAATGAGGGTTTGCTCCTAAAATTGAATGAACAATAACCTATGTTATTTTGTATTAGTATGGAATTAGTAAATTTGCATACGCATAAATTAAAAACATAGCTATGAAATACGATCTTATTGTTATTGGAAGTGGTCCCGGAGGATATGTTGCAGCAATCAGAGCATCACAACTCGGTTTGAAAACTGCCGTGGTTGAAAAATCTGAACTTGGTGGCATTTGTCTGAATTGGGGCTGTATTCCCACAAAAGCACTGATAAAATCTGCTCAGGTATATAATTACATGAAACATGCCGATGATTACGGCTTGGCAGTTGATGGTGAAATCAAACCAGATTTTCCGAAAATTATAGCGCGTAGTCGTGGTGTTGCCGATAAAATGTCTAAAGGCATAAAATATCTGCTTGATAAAAATAAAATCACCGTGCATAATGGGTTTGGTAAATTGCTTGGTGACAAAAAAGTGGAAGTAAAAAAAGAAGACGGAAGCACAGAAACGCTTGACGCTGATCATATTATTCTGGCAACTGGTGCACGCTCTAAAGAATTGCCAAATCTTCCACAAGATGGAAAGCATATTATTGGATATCGCAAAGCGATGACATTGGAAAAACAACCGGAAAGTATGTTGGTTGTGGGTTCCGGAGCGATAGGTTCTGAGTTTGCCTACGTTTATAATTCACTTGGTACCGATGTAACCTTGGTGGAATTTCTTCCGGAAATTGTTCCGAATGAAGATAAAGATGTCAGTAAACAGCTTGCCCGTTCATTTAAAAAGGCAGGAATTAAGGTGATGACTAAATCTGCGGTACAATCAGTTGAGGTGAAAGACGGTAAATGCCATGTTTCCATTGAAACCAAAAAAGGAATGGAAGAAAAAGTGGTTGATGTTGTGCTTTCTGCAGTTGGTGTAACACCAAATCTTGAAAATATTGGAATTGAGGAGCTTAAGATAGAACTCGAGAACGGAAAAGTGAAAGTGGATGATTTCTATCAGACAAATGTTAACGGCGTTTATGCAATTGGTGATATTGTAAACGGTCCGGCATTAGCCCATGTGGCATCTGCTGAAGGTATTGCTTGTGTTGAGCAAATTGCAGGCGAAAATCCTGATCCGATCGATTATGGAAACATTCCCGGAGCAACTTATTCTGTTCCCGAAATTGCATCTGTCGGAATGACTGAAGAACAAGCTAAAGAAGCCGGCTATGAATTAAAAATCGGAAAATTTCCCTTCTCAGCCTCAGGAAAAGCAAGTGCTGCAGGAAATAATGACGGGTTCATTAAACTGATTTTTGATGCTAAGCTTGGCGAGTTGCTTGGTGCGCATTTTATTGGCAATAATGTCACTGAAATGATTGCCGAAATGGTGGTTGCCAAAAAACTGGAAGGAACAGCACATGAGATCATCAAATCAATTCATCCGCACCCCAGTATGTCGGAAGCAATTATGGAAGCAGCCGCTGCAGCTTATGATGAGGTGATTCATATCTAAATTTTTTAATATACAAAAAAAAAGCTGTCTTTGTGGACAGCTTTTTTTGTTTAACCCGTAAAATTCATGCCATTCCCTTTGTGCAGATTTGAATCATCTAAACCC
>CAYOUD010000148.1:0-6754 GCA_964407055.1 uncultured Bacteroidales bacterium
TATATTGACATATGCAAATACGCTTAATTTTGCGATGAATAATGCAGGTTAGTTCCCATGCCTATATTGGAAGTAATGTTGGAATGGGGGCTGCGTTTTTTAACGAGTTGGCAGGGCCGTCAAGACGCACAGGGTTTACTGTGTCCATTGCATATCACTTGCCCTTGTCAAAAGATTTTTCAAGAAAACTTAGTTTTGGATTATCACCGGTGTTTTATCAGCATTCAATTAATACGGCAATGCTGACTACCGATCAAGAAAGTGACCCCGTAATTCAAAATGGGTTTGAAAGCAAATTTTCACCCGATGTGAATTTCGGAATGATGTTTTCTGAAAGTGATATCTATTTTGTTGGAATTTCTGCTTACAACTTGTTGGAAATTCGTACCGATTTATTCCAAAACATGGATGATAATGAAAATCCGATTCGCAGAACATTTTACCTCACAGGAGGATACACATTTGATATTAATGAACAATTTGATGTGCAGGTTGCAGCACACAGTCAATATCAAATGAATTCCCCGATTCAGGGAGAACTTGCCGTTCGAGGGATTTATGATAAACTCATCGGTTTGGGTGTTTCCTATCGGTATAATGATGCCTTGACTTACATGTTGTCTGTTGATCTGGGAAAACTCCGAATCGGATATTCTTATGATATGACAATGTCTGACATGAAAGCATATTCATTAGGCTCTCATGAGTTTCATGTAACCTATCGCATTCCACGGAAAACAAAAGGTGGAAGTTCTGGTAGTGGCAGTAGCCCCATGTTCTTTTAATCAGTAGCAGTTAAGAAAATTGTTTATGATGCGTAAAATCTTTCCCTATATAATATTATGCTTGCTTTTTTTCGGGCTTTATGCTAACACGTTTGCTCAAAATTCGAGAATAATTGAGCTGATGAATTCAGAAAAATACGATCAGGCTGTTTCTTTAATTACTGCAGATGATCAAGCTGTGAGCAAAATGTCTGTTGAAGGTTTAAATAATCTTGGATATTGTTACATTATGCTTAAGCAATTTACCGATGCCGAAACGGTTTACCAAGAGCTGCTAAGCCGTCAAAAGCCCCACCCGATAAATCATTTATATCTCGCAGAACTGCAATTAATAAACAAAAAGTACAATCAGGCAAAGCAAAATTTTACGACTTATCAGGTGCATGACTCTGATAATTATAAATTGCAGATAAAGATTGCAGCATGTGATTCCATTCCAAAATGGAATAAAACAACTTCTGACTATCGTGTTACACATTTGAAAACATTAAATAGCCCGTATGAAGAGAAATCTCCCGTTTTGATTAATGGAGATTTGGGGTTTGTTACAAATCATTTTGCTGATTCGATAACAGGCTCTAAAGAAACGAATAGTGGTTATATGAAAGGAAAAACCTCTCCGGAGGTATTGTTCCCTGAATTGCATGAAAGCTATTTGTGTGAGGCATTGGATTACTGTCCGGGAATCGATATTTTTGCATTTACCTTGCGAAAAAAAACCAAGTTTATGTACGAAACCGGCTTGTCAAATGCTGGAATCTACTTTTCTCAGTCAGGAAATCCTGAAATGCTTGAGCAATTCGTATGGGATAGTATGCCTGAAGATATCAATGTAGCGCACCCGGCCTTTACAAATAAAGGCAAACGATTATATTTTGCTTCCCACCTTAAGGATGGATACGGCGAAACCGATATCTGGTATTCAGATAAGATTGATGGCAAGTGGCAAATGCCGGTTAATGCCGGAGAAAATCTGAATACTCCCGGAAGAGAAGTGTTCCCTGTTATTCAAGGAGACAGCCTTTTTTATTCGAGTGACGGATTTCCGGGTTATGGAAATCTTGATGTGTTTTTGAGTGTGAAACGTGGAAATGCATGGTCGAAACCCACGAATATGAAAGCACCGATTAATTCCATCGGTAATGATTTTTCGTTTCGAACCGAAAATACTTATCAGGGATATTTTGCATCAAATCGTTCAAATGCAAGCCTCGGTGGGACAGATATTTTTCAATGGAAACTCCCGGTACCTGAACCACCTAAAGATCCGAAACCTGAAACTCCTGAGGCTGAACCATGGACATTTCAACCTGAAAGTTTGACGCTAAATCCTTTGTTTTTTGATAGTGAAAGCATGAAAATTGATGCAATGTATGCTCAAAAATTAAAACAAATTACCGACACGTTAAAAATGTATCCTGAGCTTAAAATACAGTTTACAGGACATTCAGACGCAAGAGGAGCAGCAAAATATAGCATAAAACTTGCTGAGCAGCGTGCTATGGCGGTAAAGCAGTATGTTGTTGATTTGGGAGTTGATGCAGCTCAAATTTTAATTCAATCGACAGGAATTACAAAAGACCGTGATGTGCATGGATTAACTTATCATGTGCAAATTGGTTGCGTGAAAGATGATAATGCCGGCGCATGGTTTCAAAAACAACTGAACACTTCGAAAGAAATTCATCGGTTTAAATCTGATGATTATTATATATATGCAGTAGGAAATTTTGTGGAGAAAGCTCAGGCAGAAAGTTTCCGCAAAACACTTGAATCTGAAACAGATTTTAACGGGATTGTTATGGCATCTCAAAATGGAAAACGGCTTAACGATTTATTTTATGCACCCAACCGTCGGGTAGAGATGCAATGGGAATAGTGTGAATTATCCGTGATTACTGATTTGCTGGAGTTTCTCAGAGTCAATAATTTTGAAACGCTTGTCATCAATTGCAATTAACTTCTCATCTTTAAATTTTGACGTTCACAGATTTGTAAAAATCATTGATATATTTTGGTGGAGAAAAGAGAGACATGGCGCGCATGTCTCTCTTTTTGCTTATTGTCCTTGTTTTTATGAACGCATACAATCTTCAACCTCTTCGGGGGTAATTGGAATTCGTTTGCTACCCAATAAACGGTTTCCGTCTTTTGTTACAAGAATATCATCTTCCAAACGAATACCGCCAAAGCTTCGGTATGTTTCTAGTTTCTCGTAATTAATAAAATCCATGAATTTTTTCTCAGATTTCCACGCATCAATCAATTCGGGAATGAAATAACATCCCGGCTCATTGGTTAATACAAATCCGGGTTGCAGTTCTCGTCCTAAGCGTAATCCTGAAAGCCCAAACTGACTTGCACGTCTTATTTTATCATCGTATCCTACATAATCTTCGCCAAGTCCTTCCATATCATGCACATCAAGACCCATCATATGACCCAAACCATGTGGCTGGAACAATGCATGAGCCCCTTCGCGTACCGCCTCTTCTGGATTCCCTTTCATGATACCAAGCTCAGTTAAGCCAGTTGCCAGTATTTTTGCCGCTTCAAGATGAATTTCACGATAAGTGATTCCCGGACGAACTAACGACATAGCGTGATTGTTTGCCTTCAGTACAATGTTGTAAACCTCACGTTGTTTTGCGGTAAATTTTCCGCTTACTGGTGAGGTTCTGGTGTTATCGGATGCATAATGGAGTGTGGTTTCACAGCCGGCATCGGCAAGCATTAAATCCCCTTCCTGCATCACATTTCCATGATAGTGATTATGCAAGGTTTGTCCGTTTACGGATAAAATAATCGGAAAGGATGGAACACCGCCGTGAGATAAAGAAATACCTTCCATTAAACCGGCAACTTCGCGCTCAACAACACCAGGAGCAGCTTTTTTCATTGCTTCTATGTGCATGATGTAACCGATGTCACAGGCTTTATCAATTTCTTTAATTTCATATGCATCCTTAATGCTGCGTAAACTGACAATTGCTTTAATCAACTCAACGGAAGCCGCTTCTTTCATCTTATCAAAAGGAATTCCCAATACCTGATTCAGATAAATCATATTATCTTGACGATACTGCGGTAAAATATGAACATTACGACCTGAATCAGCTGCTTTTACAAGTAAACTTGCCAAATCTTCAAATGGAGCGGTTTTCTCAATACCAACTTCCATTGCAAGTGATTTTACGCTTGGTTGAGGTCCCATCCAAATAATGTCATCCATGCTGACATCATCTGCAAAAAGGAATTCATCACTACTGTCAACATTTATAACTCCTGCCATTCCGGCATGATCATGACCAAAGAAATATAGAAAATCAGAATCCTGACGAAAATGATATCCGTTTGCCGGATAATTCATCGGGGACTCGTTATTTCCAAGGATTAAAATAATTCCGTCTTTTACGAGCTTTTTCAGTTTCGCTCTGCGATTTATGTAAACTTCTCTTTTAAACATAATACATCATTTTTATTTAAGCATAAAATTAGGAAAAAGCATTGAATATCCCTAATTGAATTTTTATTTCTGAAAGATGATGCGCTTAGCTCAAGTAAAAATGCTTAAGTCATTTGATTAATAATTGCGATGATAGAGCAATTATTTCTTCCGGAAAAACAGCTTTAACGGTACTCCAGTAAAATTGTATTGTTTCCGTAATTGATTTTCCAAATAGCGACGATAAGGTTCTTTAATTTCTTTCGGAAAATTAGTAAAGAATGCAAATGCCGGAGCATGAGACGGTAACTGCGCTGCATATTTTATTTTTATGTAAGCACCGCGAACTGCCGGTGGATGATATGCTTCCACTGCTTCCTGCACCATGCGGTTCAGTGGTCCTGTTCCAATCCTCCGATTACGGTTTTCATGAACATCGATTGCCGTTTGTAATACTTTATGGATGCGCTGTTTGTTAAGTACTGAGGTGAAAATAATCGGAACATCGACAAACGGAGCTAGGCGTTCGTGCATTGTTTCTGTGTATTCTTTGATGGTATTGGTTTCTTTTTCAACCAAATCCCATTTGTTTACGACAATTACAACGCCTTTTGAATTCCTTTGTGCTAAACGGAAAATATTCATGTCTTGAGCTTCCATCCCGTTTTGGGCATCGATCATTAAAATACAGACATCAGAATTTTCAATAGAGCGAATTGAACGCATTACCGAGTAAAATTCCAAATTCTCGTGAACTCTGTCTTTACGTCTTAATCCGGCAGTGTCAGTTAAAATAAAATCAAAACCGTATTTGTTGTATTTCGTGTCAACGGAATCTCGTGTTGTTCCGGCGATATCAGTTACCAAATTTCTGTCCTCTCCAATCAAGGTGTTTATCAGTGATGATTTTCCGACATTTGGTCGTCCGACTATGGCAAATTTTGGAATTTCATTTTGCGCCTCTTCCGATATCGCTTCAGGGAGATTGCTCACCAATACATCCAGCATTTCGCCGGTACCGCTGCCGTTAATTGAAGAGATTGGCATCGGATCTCCGAGACCAAGATTGTAAAACTCATAAATTGCCTCGTGACGCTTTGTGTTATCAACCTTGTTGACAACAATAATTACCGGCTTATCTGTTCTGCGTAAAATTTTTGCAACCTGATCGTCAAGACTGGTAATACCGGTTTCAATATCTAAAATAAAAAGAATCACATCGGCTTCATCAATTGCGACAAGTACTTGTTTTTTGATTTCTGTTTCAAAAATATCTTCTGGACTTTCTACATATCCGCCTGTGTCAATGACCGAAAAATACCTGCCGTTCCAAGTACATTCCCCGTATAACCTGTCACGAGTGACTCCACTGATATCATCAACAATCGCAGTGCGTTGCTCTGTTAGGCGGTTAAATAAGGTGGATTTCCCAACATTTGGTCTGCCTACAATGGCAACTATTGTACTTGTACTCATAATTTTATGTAAATTAAACTTTGTAAATATAATAACATCAAAAGATTAATAGCCAAATTGACGTAATAGATGCTTATCATCACGCCAGTCTTTTTTAACTCTGACGTACAATCCAAGATAAATCTGTTTCCCGAAAAAAGTTTCAGCATCCTGACGGGCATGTTGCCCTACGCGTTTCAGTGCTAATCCTTTTTTTCCGATGAGTATGCCCTTTTGACTGTCGCGTGCTACATAAATTGTAGCTTCAATCCGGATGATTTTCTCATCTTCCTTGAAAGACTCAACAACAACCTCCGTTGAATAAGGAATTTCCTGCTTGTAGTTCATCAGAATTTTTTCGCGAATGATTTCGGAAACAATAAAGCGTTCTGTTTTGTCCGTTAATTGGTCTTTCGGGAAATAGGGCGGATTTTCAGGCAATAATTTTAATATATGCTCGAAAACCAAGTCCACATTGTAATTCTTTAGGGCTGAAATGAAATATACTGTTGCATTAGGAACTTCTTCTTGCCAAGCTTTCTGTAGTTCCAATACCTTTTCTGCCGGAGTTAAATCCATTTTGTTGATAAGAATCAATACCGGTGTTTCTGTTTTTTTGATGCGCTCCAGATATTCCGGATATTTATCTCTCGTTTCCACAACATCGGTCATGTACAGGATTACATCTGCATCTTCAAAGGCACTGCTTACAAAATTCATCATGCTTTCCTGCATGCGGTAGGCGGGATTGATAATTCCTGGTGTGTCCGAATAAACAATCTGAAAATCATCTCCGTTGACAATTCCCATAATCCGATGACGAGTGGTTTGTGATTTTGATGTAATGATAGAAATTTTTTCTCCTACCATTTGATTCATTAAGGTTGATTTCCCAACATTTGGATTTCCTATAATATTTACAAAACCTGCTTTGTGATTCATAGTATATTTTTTGCAAAGATAGTCTTTTATGTTAATTGCTGATTGCTAATTGTTGCTCATTACATTCGACGGTGATTGTTTATTGATAATTGTCAATTGTTGCTCATTACATTCGCTGTTGATTGTT
>CAYOUD010000149.1:0-6605 GCA_964407055.1 uncultured Bacteroidales bacterium
CAAAGATATTGATGCTCGATGGACAAAGAAAAATGGAGAGAAATTCTATGGCTATTAAAAAACACGCAAAGGTCGATACAAAAAGTAAATTTTATTTTTGTGGTTCCACTTCCACCCAAGTTTGAAACGTCTTTTTTGAGTTTATTTTTTGATTTTATTTTTTTCACTAAAAGCAATCGGATTTGGCTCGAATTTTGCATTAATACGGGCTGTTTTCGAGAAGAATTTTGGTTAAAATAAAGGTTTTACAAAAAATTCTCTAGGTTGTATAAGGTATATAAAACGTGAGAAAAGCATGAAACGAGGCGTATTATTAGTTTTGGTTTTTTTGTTGGCAATCATTCATTTACAAGGTCAAGAGCTCAGGATTTTTGATAAATCCACAGGAAAACCAATTGGAAATGTCAGTGTTATTAACTTTGGTGAAACAGCAACCAGTATTAGTAATAAGTACGGGATTGTTGATTTATCCGTTTTTCCGAAAAATGACACCTTGGTGTTTCATCATACAGCCTTTCAAACGGTTTTAATTTCTTTGTTGGAATTAAGGGAGTCAGGATATAAACTGGAAATGTACCCGAGTGTGATTCATTTAAAAGAAACGGTTGTTTCAGCCAGTCGTTGGGAACAAAAGAAAGAAGATGTGTCTTTGCATATTACACAGATTTCCAATCAGGAAATTAAATTTATGGAACCACAAACCGCCGCCGATATGCTTGGTGGGACAGGACAAGTATTTATTCAAAAATCGCAAATGGGTGGTGGCTCTCCAATGCTTCGTGGATTTGCATCTAATAAAGTGCTGATTGTCGTTGATGGAATACGCATGAACAATCCGATTTATAGACACGGAAATTTGCAAAATGTCATTTCAGTTGACCCTAACTCATTGGAAGGTAGTGAAGTGATTTTTGGACCGGGTTCTGTAATTTACGGTAGCGATGCCATTGGCGGAGTTATGGATTTTCATACTCTGGAACACCGATTTTCTGATAATGATTCAACGAATTTTAACGGTAATGCTCTGGTGAGATATAATTCTGGAAATCTCGAGAAAACTGGGCATTTCGATATTAATATTGCTAGAGAAAAATGGAGCTCTATTACCAGTGTTTCTGCATCTGATTTTAGCGATTTGCAAATGGGGAAAACTGGCGTTTCTTCGGATAATCTCGATCAGTTTACAAAAGATGATGTTGTGTTTCGATACGATGACCGGGATTCTGTTGTTCCTAGTTATGACCCCTATTTAGCAAGATTTTCCGGGTACTCTCAATTAAATATCCTGCAGAAACTGGCGTATAAAATCAATGAAGATAAACAACTGGAATATGCATTCCATTATAGTTCAACAAGTAATGTTCCTCGCTATGACCGTCTCATAGAAATGAAATCCGGTTTACCGAAATATGCGCAATGGTATTATGGTCCGCAGGAATGGATGATGCATGCCTTGAAATATGAAGACCATAAAGCAAATAAACTGTATGATGAAATGAAAGTTCAATTGGCTTATCAGGATTATACAGAAAGTCGACATGACCGGAAATTATATGCTGACATTTTGAGACATCGAACTGAAAAAGTACAAATGGTAACTTTGAATGCCGATTTTTTCAAACCACTTGACGCTAAAAACGCTCTTTTTTACGGGCTTGAAGGGACTATGAGTAAAGTTTATTCATACGGACATCAGGAAAATATATTAACAGATGAAGAAAGCATGGTTGCTCCCCGTTATCCAGATAATTCTGATTACAGTACAGCGGCGCTTTATGCTGTGTATAGACATTTGTTTAATGCGAAATTTACTATGAATGCTGGTATGCGGATAAATGCGGTTTATGCATTTGCCCCGTTTTCTTCAACGTTTTATGATTTCCCGTATAATAAAATTGAAATGACAGGTTTAGCTCCCAATGCTATGGCGGGATTCGTATATAGTCCAGACAAAACATGGAAAATGAATCTGAATTTCAGTACCGGATACAGAGCACCAAATATTGATGATATCGGAAAAGTTTTCGATTCAGAGCCAGGTGCAGTAGTTGTCCCTAATGAAAACTTACAAGCTGAATATGCTTATAATCTTGATTTTAGCACAAGCAAAACCATAGAGGATATGATTCGCATTGATGCCGGTGCTTTTTATACCGTTTTAACAAATGCCATGGTGCGGGATGATTTTCAATTTGATGGAAGGGATTCCATTATGTATGATGGTGCAATGTCTGCAGTTCAGGCAATTCAAAATGTGGGGCGTGTTGATGTTTATGGTGCCTTTGCAGGGATTTATATAGATTTATATAAAAACATCAGTTTTAAAACGCAAATAAATTATACGGCAGGAGCTGACCAGGACGGAAATCCTTATCGACATGTTCCACCACTGTTTGGACAAACACATCTTTTGCTGAATTTCGGAAATGTAAAAGTTGATGCATATGCAGTGTATAATGGGGAAATTTCGCCGGATAAACTGAGTCCTGAAGAGCATGGCAAAACACATATGTACCTTACTGATACTGATTATGCAGCGGAACAGTTGACATTGCCAGAATCGGAACGATTTAATGAGGAAGGATTATATTCTCCTGCCTGGATGACATTGAATCTCAAATTTAATTATGCAATGAATGAAAATCTGTACATTTCAGTTGCTGGAGAGAACCTGACAGATCAGTTGTATCGTCCGTATTCATCCGGTATTCCTGCAATGGGACGTCGTATTATGCTGAGTTTAAGAGCGAGTTTTTAATCAGGTGATTTGTTTTCATCCAAAGCCTTTAGAAACTCCGGTAACTCCTTGTCGTTTGGTGTTTTACCATGCCATTTGTGATTGTTTTCAATGGTTTTAACTCCGGCACCCATGCGTGTTTTTGCAATGATAGCACTGGGTTTATCTGATTGTGTTGCATTTTTTAACGCAATTTTTATTTCTGGGATGGAATTTCCGTTGCAGGAAATGACATTCCAGCCGAAACTTTCCCATTTTGCCCGTAGAGGCTCGAGCTGCATAACATCTTCAGTATTTCCATCAATTTGCAAACCATTTCTGTCAATAATCGCAGTTAGATTTTTTAAATTGTAATTTGAGGCACTCATTGCAGCTTCCCAGATACTTCCTTCTTGCAATTCCCCGTCTCCGTGTATGCTTACAACTCGACGGTTTTTATTGTCAATTTTGTCGCTAAGTGCCATTCCAACCGCGATGGATAAACCTTGTCCGAGCGAGCCGGAAGAAGTTTCCAGACCGGGAGTATTATGAGCTATGGCAGGATGTCCTTGCAGTCTGGAGCCAAGTTTTCTCAAACTCAGTAATTCTGATTTTGGAAAATATCCGGCTTCAGCTAGGCTTGCATATAAAACAGGAGCAACATGGCCAATTGAAAGCACCAACCTATCTCGTTTCTCCCATGTCGGATTTTCCGGTTTATGGTGCAAAAAATCAAAAAATAAAACGGTGAAAATATCTGCCAGACCGAGTGATCCACCAAGATGTCCTGAGCCTGCAGCGTTTAAAGATATTAATACCTGACGCCGGATTTCATGAGCATGATTTGTCAGCGTATTGTTGTCCATTATTCTGGTGCTTCTGTTTCTTCCGATTGGGTTTCTAATACAGGAAATTCAATGATGCTTTTTATGATGAATGCTTGCGGATAATCTTCTTTTATCATATCAAAAACTTCCATGGCTTCCACACGCGTCCGATAATTACCGACATGAATCTCCCAATTTGGAGTATTGTAATGCAGATATGGTGTGATATCTTCATGGGTTTCCCTGAAATTGACACGTAAATCATCAGCTTCGGTACGAGCACCAGCACCCGTTTTTGCAAAAATCCGAATGCGATATCCTTCAAATCCCTTCTGTTTCTTCAAAATGAACATGTGAACGCCAACTAATTTGGCTATTTCACCAGCTTGATTGATTTCTACATTTCCAGAATAAGCAGTTGATTTAAACAACTTTACTTCCTCAACTTTTATAGTGGAGGGATTGTTTTCCGGTGGCGTTTGTGCAAAAGCACTTAGACTGAAAATCAGAATTAATATAAAATATGTCAGACTAATTCGTTTCATAACTTGCGGGCATTCAAAACTCATGCTAAACTACCAAATTTTAACGGATTCTTCGGCTTCAATTTCAATCTTTTTAACAATCACAAATTTCGAAACTGTTACAGAACCATCTAATTTTATATTTACTTTTCGGCGTTTTAACTCCCGCATAGCGGATATGGCACTGATACCGAGGTCTTTCATGGCAACATTCAGCTTTATGGCGTAAATATCTTTCGATCTTTTGGGAATATGTACTTTTTCTAATTTCGTGACTTTTCCGAGTTTTAAACCGTTGACATAAATATCCATATCAACATCGCTAATATTGAATTTGATATTATTTGGGTTTTCAATAGGCAACCAGATTTTTAATTTGATTTCTTTTAAATCCAATTTTTCTAATTCATAAGATGTTGGTTCTCCAATAATCGGAGCTTGTATTTTACAGGCTGAAAAACTGAAAATCAGCAGAAAAAGCAATACGTGAATGCTGTGTTTTTGTTTCATGATTCGATGTTTTCTCAATAATTATTAATGGAAATCCGTTATTGATTTTGCAAATGTACGAATATCTTGACCATCAAAATTTCCCGACGTCATAATTAATAAATTTCCGGGATAGTGCACTTTCGTTTTGATGTTTTCCATCAGAATTTCAGCGTCGGTAAAAACCTGAACGGAATCACCAAAACATGATTTTACAAATTCCGGAGATAAGGGTGGTAGCTTTTTGTGTTTAACAACTTTCGGATTGAAATACACATAAGCAAGATCCGCCTTCCTGAGGGCATATTTATATTGTGGCAGAAAATCTGTGTTAAGTGAACTGAAAGTGTGCAACTCAAGTACAGCGGTTAGTTTTCTTTCCGGATTAATTGATTTTACTGCCTCTGTGGTTGCTTTTACTTTGGAAGGGGCATGTGCAAAATCAAAAAACACGGTGAGATTATCAGTTTTTTCAAGTGTTTCAAGGCGGCGTGATGCTCCATTGAAACTTTGAATAGCGGTATAAAACTCCTGGTCAGATATGCCGGCTTCATGACAAACTAAGCGAGCAGCTTGAATGTTTTGCATGTTATGAGCGCCAAAAATATGGAGCTTTATTGTTTCGGTATCTGTTTTGAGATATGCCGCTCCCTGTTTTACTTCAAAGGGATGGGCTGAATATGGTCGTGCTGAAATCGATTTATTTCCCTCAGCGATGCTTGTTAGTTTTGAATCGCCTTCATAATAAAAAAGTTTTCCGCCGGGTTGAATGCTTTGAATAAAGGTCTTAAACTGTTTAATGTAATTTTCTTCTGTAGGAAATACATTGGCGTGGTCCCATGCGATTCCTGTAATTACTGCGGTATGCGGTTTATACCACAAAAATTTTGAGCGCATATCAATGGGAGATGAGAGATATTCGTCGCCTTCAAAAATGGCAATATCGCTTTCATCTGATAATCCCACCATGGTTTCGAAGCCTTCAATTTGGGCGCCTACCATGTAGTCGAAACGGTGGTCGGAATGCTTTAGTACATGCATTACTATGCTGGTAATACTGGATTTGCCGTGACTTCCTGCAATAATCAAGCGTTTTTTATTTTTGCATTCCTCGTAAAGAAATTCAGGGTAGGAATAAATTTTCAATCCCAGTTCCTGTGCTTTTAACAATTCCGGATTGTCTTTTCGAGCATGCATTCCAAGAATGACAGCATCTAGGTTGGATTGAATTTTTTCGGGAAACCATCCCCAAGCATCGGGTAGCAAACCGTGTTTTCCCAAACGGGATTTTGATGGGTCAAAAATCTCATCATCTGATCCGCTAACGCGATGATTTTTTTCTTTGAGTGCGATTGCCAAGTTATGCATGGCAGCACCGCCAATTGCAATAAAGTGTATGTCCATTTTGTGCCTAATTGCGTTTTATGCATTGTTCAGACAAATATAGTAGGAATTTTTGTTATCAATCGTTTGTTTTATCTCATAAAGGGCGTATGTGTAAAAACTATCCATAATGAAAAAAGGAAGCTTATACTTCCTATTTAGTGGGTCATGCTGGATTTCCGCCAAAAGTCGGACATGTTTCCCAGTGACCTCTTGTCTGTCATCCGCCGGTTGGCTTACTAAACCAACTGATTTCCTTTCGTTAAAAGTCATTAATTATTCTTTATTATACCCCATATAAATTCTCTCCCTTTAGCCGTTTTGAGCTGTTTTTCTCTCTTCATGGCTTCAGATTTAGTCTCAAAACTTTCCGTATAAATAATTTTCCATGGTCGGAATTTTGCTGTCCATCCTTTGTTCCTTTCATCATTATGAGCCAATAGTCGTTTGCCTACATCAGATGAATAACCAATGTAAATTTTATTATATTGTTCTGAAAACAAGGCGTATGTGTAAAAACTATCCATTATGAAAAAAGGAAGCTTACACTTCCAATTTAGTGGGTCATGCTGGATTCGAACCAGCGACTTCTACCCTGTCAAGGTAACACTCTAAACCAACTGAGTTAATGACCCATTTTTTTGCCTGTCATCCGCCAGTTGGCGG
>CAYOUD010000150.1:0-6429 GCA_964407055.1 uncultured Bacteroidales bacterium
AACCCATAATAATGACGTAAACAATCCTAAATATCAGGATTTTGTTATGCCGATTGTGGATGCTGTAAAAGCAAATTTTTCACCTCATGACAAAGGACTGGATTATGGTGCCGGACCCGGACCGGTTATTTCGAAACTACTCAGGGAGCATGGGTTCAATATCGCTGTTTATGATCCGTTTTTTCATCCACAAAAAGAATTAATCGAAACTCAATACAATTATATTGTGGCTTGTGAAGTGATAGAGCATTTCCATTATCCGCTTGATGAATTTCAATTTCTGTATGACATGTTATACCCAGGAGGAAAGCTACTTTGCATGACATCAATTTATCATCCTGATATTAATTTTAAAACCTGGCATTATAAAAATGATAAAACGCACGTGTTGTTTTATCACGAAAAAACCTTGGAATATATTAAAGTCCGTTTTGGGTTTCAGAAACTGAAAATTCAGGGAAATTTAATCGTGTTTTCAGTTTAGAAAAAAATGGTAATTTTATCTAAACAATTATTCGATGTCCCATGAAGGTGTATTGTGTTCGCAGCGTTGGATGCAGGAAATTTCTGTTGAAGCAAAAAATCGGGTGAAGTTTTCTTATTCCACAGACATTCCCGAAGACAGGCTTTGGAGTGTTAATCTGTATCTCGGATATCGCCATCTCTTAAAAAATCAAAAATCTAGCCTTGGGTTTTATGTCAGATATTATTACGGCATCAATCCGTATGGACAAATGCGAAATATTGCAGATTTTCAAAGCATTGGATACAGCATTGTGTATCGGTAGTTTTTGCCCGAATTAGCTTTTTACGCTTCCTTCGAATAAATAGGCATTTTCCGTGCAATTAGTTGTGAAATTCCAGCTGGTTTTGACCTCAGACGAAGTAATTCATCGTGTTGTTTGTTATTTCACAAATCGTTTGACAGCAATGCCAGAGTCCGTAACAATCTTAAGCATAAAAATCCCATGACTTTCTTTTGGAATCATGTGCGAAATATCGGTCAAGGCAGAATGTTCAATTTCTGCTTTGTTAATTAAGCGACCTGTTGTCATGTCATACACTTCAAGCTGAAATTTTCCTTTTTGTTCAGACTTCAGCATAAGTTTTTCATCCATCGGAATAGGGAAGAGGCTAAATTCATCTGATAATTCATTTGATGCGATGCTATTGTAGGTTTGCAATGCAATGTCATCAATATACAAACGGTTTCCGTTTTTGCTGAGAAAGTCAAAGCGTATTCTGAGGTTATCAGCGTTTTTAAACAATGTTTCACTTATTGTAAACTCCTCGTCTCTCCATTCTGTATTTTCAGGGACAAATGTAGCAAATGAGTGATAGTTATTTGCTGTATGGAGCGAATTTCCTGATTTGTAATACTGAATGGCCCATGATTCACCACAGTTTTGGGAAACATATGCTTTCAGAACATCTGTATTGTTTGTTTCTTTTTGTGAATATGCCATTTTAAAGCGCAGTTTAATCGGAAAGTCTGTACTGTCGATAATTATCGCCGGTGTTACCACTGAATTTGCGATGTTGTATGGTTCGTAGCGAGGGTCAATCATGAGCGAATGTTGTCCCGAATACCCAGCGTCATCGGTATATTGCCAGCCTATTTCTCCGTTTTTCATGAAAAAATAATCAGCAGACTCAAAATCAGCCGTATTTGGGAAATTATCCGATTCTAAATCATCATAAAATGGTAAAGCAAAACCACTTTCTGCAGGATAAACGCGAATGGCTTGTGTGACTGTTTTTTCTGAATTATCTGTTGGATTTGTTACTGTCAGGCTGACATCGTAAATGCCACTTTGTTCGTAATTTGCACTTGGATTTCTTTCTGTGGAATTTGCTGGTATTCCGCCATTAAACTGCCATGAATAACTGCTAATTGAGTCGGTCTGATAAGTTAAGTCTGTAAAGTTAACCAGCATTCCTTCACAACCGGAGCTGATGTCATAAGAAAAATCGGCAATTGGGGCACAAATCTCTGCCGTTTCAGGGTTAAGGACTCCCGTTGAAATAAGATTTGATTCTTGCCAAAGCTGATTTCTGTCGCTTACTCCTGAGTTTAGTGCGGCGCGCATCATTGCACCTTGTCCCAGGGTAAACATTTTTGAACAATAGGCATAATCCATGTGATTTTGCACATTGTCAAGGCTTCCACAGCTTATGTGATAAAGGTTACAAGAGGTGTTCCCAATGGTATTTGGTGTGTCTTCGATCCCATCGTCTATCCCACAATTTGTACTAATTTCCGGGTCGTTTGTGGAGCCCCATGGATGTGCAAGGTTCAAATAGTGACCGATTTCATGCGTCAGTGTTCTTGACCTACCGACACTTCCTGTTCCAATGCTTCCGACATAAGAATGAGTAATTAAAATTCCATCCCGTCCATCACCGGCAGTTCCTGGGTAATAGGAATATCCGGCAACGCCACCGGGAATTGACCTTACCACCCAAATGTTTAAATATTGTGCGCTTGGCCATGATGGCGCAATGTCTTTAATCTGCTCCCCACCATTCGATGTTTCGTATGATTGTGTGCGGGTTATACCATTGGTGCAATTTCCCCAAGGGTCCTTTTTTGCTAGACGAAATTCAATTTGGGTGTCACCGGCAATAGCTTTAAATTCATCAATAATTTGTGATGTGTCTGGATTCATGAGCCGAAAATCTTCAGTCATAATACGCACACCATCAGCCATTTGGTCGTATGCTATGTTTTCCGAGCCGTAATTATGAACAACATGAAAAACGACAGGGATAATGTAAATATGATCTTCACGGGGATTGGATTTGATGTAATTTTCAACAAATTCTGCAAGTCTTGCTCTTTCTGCACGTGCTTCGGGATGGTTTTCCAGATACTTTCGGTTCATTTCTGGAGTTGCACATTTAAATGGCTGTTCCTGTGCAATGATATCTGTAGAAAATAACGCGAAAATTAAAATCAGGCTCAACAGTGTGTTTTTCATAATCATAGTTTTCTAGAGCAAAGGTAATGAAAAGATTTGTCTGTGGATAATAAATTTTGATTGGTACCAAATTGATTTCTGTGCATGTTAGTTAGTCCCTGTACGAAAACTCCGTCTCTGATAAGAAAACGTCAAAGATAAGGTGCTATATTAATCCGTCAGCCGGCTGGCGGATGACTGTTTCAGAAACGAGAATAACGTAATATTTGGCGTTTTCTTGCAGCCACTAGTTATCAATTCGATAAATATGCATATAATTCTGTTCATTTATGGTTTTATGGCGCACAAATTTCCATCCATTTTTCATGAGGATAGATTGCAATTTCTCCTCGGAAAGGCGTTCATGCATTGGTGGTCCGCCATTTGTTTTTTTTGCAGCCCATTCCAGAATTCCGATTTCACCCTCTGATTTTAACACACGTTTTAATTCGTTGAGATAGTTTTTGGGATTGTCAAATTCATGAAAGACAAAGGCTAAGAGAATCTTATCCAAACTATTGGCCGGTACGGGAATTGATATTGCATCTCCATGATAAAGTTCGGTGTTTACTTTTGAATGCGATAGTTCCTGACGCAATTCGTTAAGCATGGTTTCGGAGATATCTAAGGCAATGTTTTTACGGTTTGCACTTGAATTTTTCAATGCGGGTAAAAAGAAATATCCAGTTCCTGCACCAATGTCCAAAAAATCATCATCTGCACCAATGTTTAAGAAGGAAAGGACAGCTTCAACAGGAAGTATTTTACGCCTTTCATCATTATTCAAAACATGGCGTTTGTTTGGATCAAAAATTTTATTCATTGTTATTTTGTTTTAATAGAATAAAGCCAAAATGCCGGAAATTGTTCAATATAGTGGTTTCGTTTGCAAACGAGAGCGTGTTCATTGTTTTATTTAAGACAAGATTCTACATGAAAATTATTATCTTTCGGCAGCATGCGAATTCTAATGATTAATTATGAATATCCACCGATAGGAGGTGGTGCAGGTGTGATTGCAAAACACATTGCTGAAGGCCTTGTGAGGCTTGGTCATGAGTTGCATGTGCTAAGTGTTAATTATGGCGATTTGCCGGATAGCATAGAGGAAAACGGAGTGCTGGTAACTAGACTTAAATCGAAACGAAGTTATGCTTGGCAATCTAATCCGATAGAAATGCTGTCATGGATGCGGTATGCAAAAAAGTTTTTGCGACGACACTTAAAACAGGAGTCTTATGATTTGTGTTTTGCTCATTTTGCGCTACCGGGTGGCGAAGTGGCTTATAGTATGAATCTTGAGTTTGGTTTGCCATATGTTCTTATGTCTCACGGGCACGATATCCCCTGGTTTTTCCCGAAGCAAATGTGGTTTTATCATACGATTACCTATTTTTGGATTCGAAAAATTGTTTTGAATTCGAAAGCTTTGTTTGTGCAATCGGATGCAATGGAAAGCAATGCGAAAATGTTTCTCGGAAACGAAAGATCAAACCTGGTGAAGCAGATTCCCAATGGTTGGGATGCAGATTTTTATTATCCAGATTTGGGCAAAAAAGCTGCATGTTTTGAGTTGCTTTTTCCGGGTCGATTAGTAAAGCAAAAAGATCCGTTCACCATATTAAAGGCTGTACTGCGTTTAAAAAATGAAATTCCGCATTTGAAACTTCGGGTTTTGGGTGATGGCCCTTTGCGCAAGACGATGGAAATGTGGGTGAAGTCGAATAATTTGCAAAATTTTGTGCATTTCGATGGTTGGGTTGCCAAATCCAAGATGCGGGAGGCATATCAAGCTTGTTCAATGGTTGTTTTGCCTTCTTTAAATGAGGGAATGAGCATGGCAACGATGGAAGCAATGGCTTGTGGTGCCTATGTTGTTGTTACCGATGTTAGCAGAAATACGATGTTGGTGACTCCCGATGTGAATGGGGCAATTGTTGGGATGAGAGATGATGAAGCGCTGTCAGAGACTATTCTAGCGTATTATTATGAAAAGCATTTGAAGCAATATCATGTGCCGCAAGCTTCGATTGAAAGTTTAGCGGATATTTATTCGTGGGATGCTGTTTTGAAAGCTTACGATGAGGTGTTTAAAGGTTTTTTTTGTGAATGATGCGTATTACACGTAACGATTGAATACATAACCAAGTAAACTGGTGCGATATAAATAATGTAATTTTCTGTTTGCTTGGGCATTTTTATGTAGGATATCGTAGGTTTCCAAAAGATTACTTAAAAGTGAATGATTAATTACTCGCAGTTTAGAAATTTTATTTCTCCGCCATTCCTCGTTAACCCAATGAATCATATACCATTCTGAAGGAATATTCGGATTTGTAATAAGAAATTTTCTGATTAAATTCCAGCTATCAGGATTTGTAAATGTTTTGATGTGTTCTGTTAATCCGAATTTTTCTACATTATCGGCCAATATCTGAATTGGCAAATGCCAATCGCGATTGTTTTCGTTAATTTGTGCATGTGCTTCTTTATAACATGCTTTCATTAAGTCTGATTTTGGTGGAACTTTCATGATATTTCCCACCAAAGGCAGGCTGTGATGTGTTCTGAACACATATTCATCTTCAAAATCCGGTTTTTTTAGGCAGGTCACATCCATATCTGTCCACCAACCACCATATTCGTACAATAATTTGTAGCGAAAAACATCTGAAAATCCGGCGTAAGAGCCTTTTCCGTGTCCAAATTGATTTTTGTACTTATATTTGAAAACCTCGTGTCGGGGAATAATTTTAGAGGCATCTTCTACAATCACTTTATCAGGAATTTCAGTAACCAAAGGATTATACAGCCACAAGTGGAACTCAAAGCCGTGGGCAATAAACGACTTGATGGTCAGCAATTCCACAAATGAAAGCTGATTGCCAATCCAAAGGGCGTGAATATGTTGTTTGTTTTTTGTCACAGGGTAAAGTTACAAAAGCTTTGGCAGATTGCAAGCTAAGTTTTGAAATTTCCGTGCTCAAGAAAATTGCAAAATGACTTGACTAATTCTGCTTCATTTTGAGCATTAACATAGGTAGCAAGTTTTGTTCCTGAAATAGAGCGTAGGCGTTCTGTTTTCTCTTCATCTAATTCAAAAGCTGTTGGTAGCTTATCGATCGTGCTTTCTAGTTTATGAATCGATACTTTATCCGCTTGCGGATTCAGCTTATCGATCATTAGTTTAATGAACTCTACGCCGCTAAAGTGATAATATGTACTTCGTTTTATTTCACGTGTTTCAATGCTTATTAAAACTGTTCGTAGTGGTGCAAGTAGTGCTTGATAACGTTGTGAATTAATTCGTTCGAGCTTTGTTTTGTTGGCTATCATTTGATTGGTTAATTTTTGGATATGGGAGCTGAGTTTATCTTTACTAAGTTCAGATATCCTAAATCCATTGGTGTTGACTGAGTTAACCCGTAAAATTCATGCCATTCCCTTTGTGCAGATTTGAATCATCTAA
>CAYOUD010000151.1:0-6351 GCA_964407055.1 uncultured Bacteroidales bacterium
CCTGCATTATTCATCGCAAAATTAAGCGTATTTGCATATGTCAATATACTACCATTTTAAAGCCTAAAAACAATTAATAGTTTACCCCTAATTTTAGGTATGCTTGAAATTATCTTTGCACATCTTCAAAACTGCACAAAGGGAATGGCATGAATTTTCCGGGTTAACTTACTTTGAAAAAGTTAATTCCCAAGTGCTTAAAGGGGACTTCTAATAATTCTTTTGCATCAAATTTCTCAGCGTTTTTCATAGACAATGAAATTTTTTGAAGCACTACCGGGATAATGCAATAAATTTATTTCTTGAAAGAAAAGAATTATTAGAAGGCCCCTAAAGTAAATATTATTAAATAAAATTTTGTAAGTCTTATATTATACAGTATATTTGCATCGTACTAACACTAAAACTTAAAAAATTATGAAAAACATCTATTTATTATTTACAATGTTGCTTATTTCGACCTTCACATTTGGTCAGTATGCAACAAAGTTGGATGCAAAGCTTGAACGCAAGACAATGCATTCTGCAACACAATCAGATTTTGTGCAAAAATCTGTTTTAGTTGATTATTTCTCAGAAGGCTTTGAGGCTGGAGATTTAGCAACGACTGGTTGGACAACATCTGATGAAGATGGCGACGCTTTTGATTGGGCTGTTGTTACTGATGTAACTCCTCATTCTGGAACAGCAAATGCTACATCTGCATCATGGGATGCTACAGGAGGTGCTTTAACGCCTGAAAACTGGTTGATTTCTCCTGCAATTGATTTGTCAGCTGCTGCAGGAACTATTACTTTAGAGTGGTGGGCTGGTGCTCAGGATCAAGCTTGGCCAAGTGAAAAATACAAAGTTGTTATTTCAACAACGGATGCTTCTGTTGCAAGTTTTACTGATCAGCTTTTTGAAGAGGTTGTAGTAGCAGGTGGTGAAGACGGATACTTTGAAAGAAGTGTTAATTTGTCTACTTATGCTGGCGGAACAGTTTATATTGCATGGGTACATTATGATTGCACCGATAATTTTCGCTTAAATCTTGATGATGTTCTGGTTTATGAAAACCTCGCAGTAGATGCTGCTATTTTGGATATTACTTCACCTAATAATGATGGTGGTTGTACCTTAACTGCTGCTGAAGACATCACCGTTACTATTAAAAACTTAGGTGGTGCTGCAATTACAGGTTTTGATGTTTCTTATGCTATTGACGGAGGAACTCCTGTAACCGAAACAGTTTCTGCAACAATTAACCCAACTGAAGAGCTTAATTACACGTTTACTGCTCAAGCAGATCTTTCAACCCTAGCAGTTTATGAAATTACTGCTGAAGTTGCTTTAACCGGTGATGAAGTGCCTGCGAATGATATTTATTCTATGGATATTACTAGTGGTGATGCTGAGATTACTATCCATGCATTAACTGATAATATGAGTGGTCAATCATGGACTGTAACAAATAATTTAACAAGTGAAATCGTTGCTGAAAGAACAACAGGATGGCAATGGAATATTGAAGTAACAGAAACTATTTGTGTTATTGATGCAAACTGTTATACTGTAGTTGTTTCTGATTCTGACGGTGATGGTATGGTTGATGGTTCAGCATACTTGGAAATTCTTTATGATGGTATCCAAGTTGCTGGTAGTACAACTCCAGATTCATGGTCAACTGCAGAACTTGTTGCTGAAAACTTAGGTTCAGGATGTACTGCTGCTGATGCTGGAGTTCAAGAAATTGCGCCTATTATGTCATCTTGTGATTTAGGCATGGCTGACATCACTGTAACAATTAAAAACTTCGGAACTGACGATATTACTGATGTTCCTGTAAGTTATACAATTGATGGTGGTACTCCGGTAACAGAAACTGCTACAGGAACTATGCTTGCTGGTGAAACTATGGAGTATACCTTTACTGTACAAGGCGATTTCTCAACTGACGGTACTTACGAAATTGAAGCATATACTGAATTAGTTGGTGATGAAAATGCTACAAATGATACTGCTACCTACGAAGTTGTTAATGTTGCACCTGCTGCTGCACCTTATACTGTTGATTTCGACGCTCCTGAGCAATTCCTAGGACTCTATATTGAAGATGTAAATGCTGATGGTAATACTTGGGGCATTTATGCTGGTGTCGGTGTTGGTGGAACAGCTTGTGCTGGATATAGCTATTCTGCAACTGAAGCTGCCGATGATTATATCTACACTTCATGTTTAGATTTATCTGCTGGAACAGATTATAAATTGTCATTTATGTATGCTGCTTATGATGCTGGTTATGCTGAAAATCTTAAAGTTTTCATAGGTGATGCTCAAGTATCTACCGCTATGACAACAGAATTAATTGACTTACCTGCTCTTACTAATGAAACGTTTGAAGCTGGTGTTGTTGACGTATTTACTGTACCTGCTGATGGCACTTTTTATATCGGTTTCCAAGCGTATAGTGATGCTGACATGAATGCATTGTTTGTTGATGATATTATGGTTGAATTTTCAACTGAAGTGTCTGATGTAACTGTTTCAAACATCAGTATTTTCCCTAACCCTGCTAACAACGCAATCACTGTAGTTAATGCAGAAAATGAAAATATCGTAGTTATTAACATGCTTGGCGAAGTTGTTGCAAATATCAACAATGCTTCTTCTAACCAAAGAATCGATATCAGTAACTTAGCTAACGGAACTTACTTTGTAAAAGTAAATTCCGAAGTAATTAAAGTTAGTGTTGTTAAATAATTATTAGCTTAAATAATATATTAAAAGAGCTCGCAATGCGAGCTCTTTTTTTGTACCATTAACCCGAAAAATTCACCGCAAATAGTTAGATGTTAATACCGATTGTGAATTAAAATTGCCGATACAATTCATTCTATACTAATTTGAACTAACCTGCATTATTCATCGCAAAATTAAGCGTATTTGCATATGTCAATATATTAACATTTTATTCTCTTGATTAATTTAACACCCAAAATTGGGAGTTGCTTGCAATTATCATTGCGTATCTGCTTCGTCACAAAACGCTTGAATCTATAGATCACGAACACCTATAACATAATACACAAATGTGAGTAATATTGTACGGAACCTTCTAGTATATTTGCACGTTTCGATGCCTCGCATCTGCACAAAGGGAATCGCATGAAAAATGCGGATGTAAATCAAGCTTGTCTTGTGGAGGTTAAAATTAGATGTTTCTGCTCAATACCGATTATAACTCACAATTTCATCCGTAGGCTTGCGTATTTTCTCTCTGTATTTGCCCTCAGGATATCCGACAGAAATAATGAGCATCGCCCGCTTTGATTTTGGAATATGCAGTAATTCCTTAACTTTTTTCTCGTTAAACCAACCAATCATACAGGTTCCCAGTCCTTCTTCGGCAGCTTGCAAACAGAAATGCTCGGCTGCTATGCCGACATCCATAAGAATAAACTTTTTGTCGCGTACCATTTCACCGATTTTGGAAGTGAGATTTGGTTTTTCAAGCACTAACACTACATGCACCGGAGCCAGTTTTGTCCAGTGGTTAAGCGGCAACAATTTATTAGCTGTGGTATCGGCAATTCGATTTTTCAGTTCGACATCGTCCCCAACGATAAATTTCCATGGCTGAGCATTACACGCAGACGGCGCCAATCGAGCAGCCTCTAAGCATCGCTCAATTTTCTCCTTTTCCACGGGTTTATCTGCATAATTCCGTTGAGATTGTCTCTTATTTACCAGTTGTAAAAAATTGCTCTCTTTCTCCATAATAATCAGTTCGTCAAGATTATATCCACAAAAAAAATTCGCTTTTTTATATGGTATTGCCACAAAATACTGCCTTTATAAAATCCCTTGCCGGACATTCCCGAAAAATTTGCCATGTATTTTCGCTTTGCGAGTGTTTTTCGTCTTGTTTGCAAAACATTTTTCCATGCTTTACAGACAGCTCCGGCATCTTTAAACCGGGCACTGAATAGAAACACCAGCATTGCCAGCATATCCAACCAAAATCGAATAAACATGAGCGGAAACAATTGTTTTTTTGGAAGATTTTTCTGCAACATCCACAGATTATTGCGAAAATTCAAAAAGGTTTTCCGTGGATTATTTTTCGGCAAGGTGCCTCCACCCACATGATAAACAACTGACTGCGGAAGCGAAATCACACGAAATCCTGCATTTTTTATCCGCCAGCACAAGTCTATTTCCTCCATATGGGCAAAAAAATCGACATCCAGACCACCTATCTCCAACCAAATTTTCCGGCGAACAAATAAGGCAGCGCCTGCACCCCAGAGTACATCTTGAATATCATCATATTGTCCGTGATCTTTTTCTAAGGTTTCAAAAATCCGACCACGGCAAAACGGATATCCAAATTTATCGATATATCCACCGGCAGCAGAAGCATATTCGAAATATTCAGGATATTTTTGGTCTAAAAGTTTTGATGAGATAGCCGCCACATTTTCATGCGATGCAAAATAATCCAAAACAGGTGGCAACCATTCTCCGCGAATTTCCACATCCGAATTGAGGAGACAAATAATTTCTTCATTCAACTTTTCAAAAACCAAATTATACCCACCGGCAAATCCGTTATTTTCGGAAAATTCAAGCACATCAATTTCAGGATAGTTTAGGGCAAGCCAAGCTAATGAATCGTCAGTGCTGGCATTATCAGCAATCACAACACGCACTTCCTCACAATCGGAATATTTCATAACCCCGGGCAAAAACCGCTCAAGGAAATGTCTTCCGTTCCAGTTTAATATTACAATTGCGAGTTTTTGCGTCATAATTACAATAAATCAGATGCAAGTTCTGCGAGATGTGATCGTTCGCCTTTGACAAGATTCACATGTGCAAAAATGGATTGTCCCTTCATTTTCGATGCCAAATAAGACAAGCCATTCGATTTTAAATCCAGATACGGCGAGTCAATTTGCTGAATGTCTCCAGTAAATATCACCTTAGTTCCTTCTCCTGCACGTGTGATGATGGTTTTCACTTCATGAGGCGTTAGATTTTGTGCTTCATCAATAATCATAAATACTTTTGAAAGACTCCGACCGCGAATGAACGCTAAGGCTTCAATAACTAATTTGTCATTGTTCAGCATATCTTCAATGCGTGTAAAATCCTGGCTTGTCGGCTTAAAATTATGTTTAATGACAGACAAATTATCAAACAACGGCTGCATATATGGAGAAATTTTCTCACGAGCATCACCGGGTAAATATCCCAAGTCACGATTTGAAAGCGAGACAATTGGTCTTGCGAGATAAATTTGGTGATAATCACGACGTTGCTGCAAAGCTGTTGCCAAAGCAAGCAAAGTCTTACCGGTACCGGCTTTTCCCGTTATTGCAATAAGCTGAATTTCAGGACGCATCAAAGCATCCATAGCGAAAGTCTGCTCGGCATTACGAGGCTCAATTCCATACGCATTCCGCTTTTCAACACGGCTAATGCGTTTCTCCTCAATATTGTAATGTGCTAAGGCAGATTGGGAACCGTTTTTCAAAATAAAATAATGATTGGCAACCGGTTCATTATCGAATTGAAATTCTTCAATCGGAATGCCATCGTTAACTTCATACAACTTACTGATAAGTTCTGGAGCAGCTCCGTCAATAACGAAAGCATCTGCCTGAATTTGTTCGACATCGGTAATTTTATCATTTTGATAATCCTGAGCTTTTAATCCCAAAGATTTTGCCTTCATTCGTAAATTTATGTCTTTGGTTACTAAAATTACCTGATGGTTTGTTTTTTTTGCGGCCCAGTGCTCAGCAATTGACAAAATACGATGGTCAGGGACATGTTCCGGGAATGAATTTGCAAGCTCTTTACTAAATGGTTTTCCGGTTTCAATAATTAAATTACCTAATCCTTCACCAAGCGGAATTCCGGCCTGTAAATCTTTATCACCGCTCAATTCATCAAGAACACGGGTAAATTCTCTGGCATGAAAATTAATTAAATCATTTCCTTTCTTAAAGTGGTCAAGTTCCTCTAACACCACAATCGGCAGTACGATATCATTTTCCTGAAATTTAAAAATCGAATTGTAATCGTGTAATAGCACATTGGTATCTAACACAAAAATTTTCTTGGTTTTATCTGTCATAGTTCGTAATATTTATTTATCAAAGATAGGGATAAAACGTTGATTTCATTGATTTATGTCGGGAGATTCAAAAAAAAATACGAACAATATACTATTGATATTTATAAAGGGGACTTCTAACCTGCATTATTCATCGCAAAATTAAGCATATTTGCATATGTCAATATACTAACATTTTAAAGCCTAAAAACAATTAATAGTTTACACCTAATTTTAGGTATGCT
>CAYOUD010000152.1:0-6238 GCA_964407055.1 uncultured Bacteroidales bacterium
GCAATATTTGGCGTTTTCTTGCAGAGACTAGATATGTTTTTAACTTTGTAAACAAAGAAACCAAAAACATAGTTGTTATGAAATCACACGAAATTGATTATAAAGTAATGGGTCACGACATTCAATTAGTTGAAATTGAGTTAGATCCAGATGAGACTGTTATTGCTGAAGCTGGTGCAATGTTATACATGGAAGAAGGAATTGTCTTTGAAACTAAAATGGGCGATGGGTCAGATCCGAAGCAGGGAATGTTTAATAAGATGTTAAAAGCCGGTGGACGTATGTTAACAGGAGAGTCATTGTTTTTAACGCATTTTACTCACAAAGGAAGCGGAAAATCCCATGTTGCTTTTGCCGCACCCTATCCCGGAACTATAATTCCTGTTTCACTCGGAAATTTAGATTCAAATCTTATTGCTCAACGGGATGCTTTTCTGTGCGCGGCCAAAGGAACCAGAATGTCTGTTACATTAAATAAGCGACTGGGTTCAGGACTTGTCGGCGGTGAAGGCTTTATCCTGCAAAAACTGGTTGGCGACGGAATGGCATTTATTCATGCCGGTGGTACGCTGATTGAAAGAGAACTTCATGGAGAAACCTTACGTGTTGATACAGGATGTGTTGTTGCATTTGAAGAAAGTGTGGACTTCTCTGTTGAACGTGCAGGTGGCTTGAAATCCATGGTCTTTGGCGGCGAAGGATTATTCCTTGCAACTCTGAAAGGAACTGGGAAAGTTTGGTTGCAATCCATGCCAATCAAAAAACTTATAAAGGAACTTAGCCCAGTCGGCGGAAATAAAGGCAAAGGCTCACGTTCTGTCCTCGGAAGTTTCCTTGAGAGATAAAAACACGATGAATAATGCAGGTTAGTTCAAATTAGTATAAAATGAATTGTATCGGCAATTTTGATTCACAATCGGTATAACTTTTGCGGTGAATTTTTTGGGTTATGGTATTGGCAAGAGTAGTCATGTCAAATACTAGCGCTATCAAATCTTTTAGAGAAATTGAAAATGTATATCTGGAATTAGATGTCCCACATTATCTTAAAACATATCCTAAATATTTAACCGAACAGCCGGTAATAGTACGACCCCTATGGCAGTTCCACAAAACGTGAATATTAACAAAACGATCTGTTACGAACGTAGGGATCCAACTGGAACCCTACGAAAAACTAAACTACTATGTTATTTGTGCTATACTACAGCAATATTATCTGCCAGATAAGTGAAAATTTTATCCTTATTACATTCATTTACTGTCAATAAGAAACTTCCATTTTTGTAAATAAAATAATGATAATCTGTACCAACTGGTTGACAACTCGGAATGCTTTGTAAAAACTCTGATTGGACACGATAAACGGTATATTCATCATGCTGATAAATAGGTGTCATCGGGACAAAATCCGTTTTGCCGTAAGGATGAAGATTTAACTCCACTTGGTTTATTTTAGTAATATTTACTTTTTTAAGTTCACTGGCTTCACCATTTGAAAATCCAAATGCTGAAATGATTGCAATAATTGCGATTATTTTTTTCATAATATATTGTTTTAGTCTTTAATGATTAATTCTTTTACAAATATACGGCAATAACAGGCTTGAATTGTTAAGGTTCATTCAAACTAAGCTAAATGTTTGTTAAAAAAAATATAGCATGTTAAAGATAGCTTAAATTACAGTAAAACAGATTGTTAACTAAGTGTTAATTCCTCCGTTTTTTTGATTTTTGATACAAACTTGCTCCGATGGCAAATGCTCCACTTATTATCGCCAGATTCTTTACTATATATTGCCATTCAAGTGTTAGCGCATAAGGTATTTTTGTAAATGCGTCTTCTGGAAATAAAATTAGTGGTGTCATTGTTCCTAGCATTTGTAGAAACAATACAATAAGCGTTACTTTTAGAAACCACTTGAAAATTAGCGATAAACCGATAAGTGTTTCCAGACTTGCCAACCCGTAAATAATAAATTTGTCTGAGAATAAGCCGAAGCTTAACAAATCAATGGTTTTTATTGATAGACCCTCCGCCGGACTTGCTCCGCTGAAAAATTTCAGCTATCCAAACCAAAAAAAGATAATTCCCAGACTAATCCGTATTGCTGAGGCATAATTTCTGTCCATCCAACCGAATATGCGCTCCTCAGCACCCTGTGCCGATTTCTTTCCGAGTAATATATGTCCGTTTTTCATAATTGTTAATAATTTAACGTTGTTAATCAAATAACAGACATTTGTCTAATTTGGTCGAGTGAAATGGAAATAAAAGTAGTTAGTGTCTTCAAGAAAACTAATACTGAAAATGGAATCAAAAATGGGCTTTAAGCATGAAAGTTGATCAAAACAATTGCATAAAACTTATGTTTTTCGTTTAACAAAAAACTTTTTGTTAATTTGGCTGTTGAATTCTAGGTTTAAAAAAATGCGTATGAAACGATTTATTTTGCTTGCGATAATTATGCTACTTGCGGCATCGACACTCTTTTCACAGAATATTAAACTTGCCGAGGATGCATTAAAATATCTTGCTTCTGAAGAACTTGAAGGTCGTTTCCCCGGAACAAAAGGAGACAGTTTGGCACATGTATATTTTGCGGAACAGTTTCAGAAATCCGGGTTATCTTTATTTGATGAAGATTTCATTCAGGATTTTGAAATCACAACATCCATCCGTGAGGCAGAGCAGAACAGTTTGAAACTTAACGGAAAGGCTATTTCTCGGGTTAGTTATTCATTATTTAATTTTTCTGCGGATGCAACATTAAAATCCGGATTGATTGCTGTTTCCGAGCTATCTGATGAAGTGTCTGATTCCTTTGAAGGACAATGGCTCCTTGTGTTTCCTGAGTTTTCTCAAGGTGAAATTCCTGCGTATCGTGAATTAGTGCAAATGACAAGTCGTGCTCAGCGATTGGGAGCTGGCGGATTAATTATTGTTGCGAATGATGATTGGGGAAAAACATCGGAATTTTATCCTTTTTATTTTACGCGAAGCATGGTGCGTCTCAATATTCCAGCGATTCAGCTTGCACAAAACACATGTTTTGATGAATTGCTTGCAGATAATTATCCAAACATGGAGAAATTTCGAGCGGAATTAAAATCAAAGGAACAAATTCGCTTTGAGCATGTCGATATTTCCGCGCTTACAAAAATTGATATTCAACGAAGTACGACCGGGAATGCGATTGCTTATAAAACTGCCAAAACTTCAGATGAGTGGATTGTGCTTGGTGCACATTACGATCATTTGGGTTGGGGCGGATACGGTTCCGGTTCTAGAAGCCCTGAGCGGCATGAGATTCATTACGGTGCGGATGATAATGCATCCGGAACAGCACTGGTTTTGATGCTGGCTGATTATTATGCAACGCAAAATCCGGAAATAAATATGGCATTTATTCTATTTGCTGCTGAGGAGCAAGGGCTTATCGGTTCGAAATATTTTGTAGAAAACTCACCCATTCCCATGGAAAGTATTCGTGCTATGTTGAATTTTGACATGGTTGGCAGGGTGAAGGAAAATAGGATTAGCATAAGCGGGACATCAACTGCTGCTGAGTTTGACAGTATTTTGAATAGCTTTCAAAATAAACCGTTAGAAATTAGTTTGTCAGGTGGTGGATTTGCAGGTTCTGATCAGGCCTCTTTTGTGACTGAAGATATTCCAGTCTTGTTTTTTAATTCCGGTTTGCATGATGATTACCATACCCCGGAAGATAATCTGAGGAAAATTAATTTCGAAGGAATTCAACACGTTGGCGCTTTGTCTATTGCTCTAATTGACAGCTTGTCACACCCCAATCTTAGTTTAACTTTTCAAAAACAAAAACAGGAAGAAAAAGCACGGCACGGTGGTGGATTCAAAGTAACTTTGGGAATTATGCCCGATGTTACCGGCAGAGTAGAAAACGGTTTAGCTGTTGATGGTGTGCGTCCCGGTGGACCTGCTGAAAATGCCGGAATTATAAAAGGAGATGTGATCCACAAAGTCGGCGAATTCGAGATTGAAAATATTTACGATTACATGGAATCTCTGTCAAAATTTGAAAAAGGACAACGTGTTGATATTCATATTGTCAGAGATGAAGAAACCATGAAATTGGAGGTTGAATTCTAAAAATACCAGTATGAAAAAAGCACTTATTTGGATTTTTGCTGTGATAATAACACTTGCAGCATCTTATTACCAACGGAAAACCGGACCCACTTATCCGCTTGATTTTAAAACGGAAATTCAGGGTGAAACCTATGCATTTGAATTGACTCGGTCGGCCTCGTTAGGCGATGGATGCATTATTGAGCTACCTGCAGTAGATGGGATTAGCGATGCAAAAGTGGTATTTAAAAAACATCCCGGAAATTTTGAATTTGACACCATCGTTATGGTTGAAAGTGATGATCAATGGATTGCTTCATTGCCGATTCAACCGCCTGCCGGGAAATTGCAATACCATGTGCTGATTTATAATGAGGATAATTTGCTGCTTTCTACTGAAGAAGAACCTGCAATTGTTCGTTTTAAAGGCAATGTGCCGGCATGGGCATTAATTCCGCATGTGATTGCCATGTTTTTGGCAATGTTACTCAGTTCAGTTGCTTTGCTCATGGCAATTTTTAATATCGGAAACATTAAACGAATTGTTATCTGGACTTTTGCTTCCCTCGCAATTGGTGGATTTGTTTTTGGCCCTATAGTGCAATATTTTGCATTTGAACAAGCGTGGACAGGATTTCCCGTAGGATATGATTTGACAGATAATAAAACATTAATTGCCGGTGTGTTTTGGCTCGCTGCAATGCTCTTAAATCTGAAGCAAACAAGGCGCTGGATTGTTATTTTGGCAGGAATTGTTTTGTTGGGAATATTTACTATCCCTCATTCTGCCCGCGGCTCAGAATATAATTATGAAGTGGATACAATCGAAACGGGAAATAAGTAGCTTGTAAATTTATCTTATTTTCGATAGCTGCTGATATAAACAATCGCACTGAGCATTCCAAAACTGAAAAACAGGATTGCTGCCAGCAAAAGTGCATTTTGCAAAGTGTATAAATCGCTGTACCAACCCAAAAAAGGTCCGATGATTGAAAATAAAATACGAATAATGAAATTTCTCACGGAAAGCACTGTCGCCCGATGTTCTGAGTCAGTAAGCCGATTGATATAATCTTTGAGGACTGGAGTTGCAACACCTCGCATCATGTAAAACAACATGATAAAAGGAATTACCCACAAACTGCTGATGAAGCCCATGGCTCCGTATCCTAATAAAACAATAAACATAATTCCAATGATGCAATTTTTATAACCTGCCAGGGATTCAATTTTATAGGCAATTAAACTCATTAACCCGACACTTAGATTTAATACGGCCCAGGCAATCCCGATTTCAGACTTAGAAAAGTTTAAAATCTGATCCATATATGGTTGTATAAACCAAGCCATACTCAAAGTGGCACATCCCGTGATTGAAGAAAACAGAATATTGTACCGCAGTACTTTGTTGTCAATCAGGGCATCTTTTACAACATGTAATATTCGTTTCAAACTGCCTTGTCCCAGACTCTTGATTCGGGGTGGTTCAACTAACGTAATTGCTGCAGGAACTGCAATTAGTGCAACAAATACCTGCGCCTGAAATGGAATCCGCAAACTCACTTCTGCTAATAATCCTCCGGCAATGGCGGCAAGTGTTTCCGCGAAATTTCCAATTGAAATGACACGACCTTCATATTTTAAATAATCCGACTGACGGTTATTTGATTTTAGGCTGTCGTACAGCATTGCAGAATCGGAGCCGGAAATAAAACTTTGTCCGATTCCAAGTGTTAGTTCGGCAGCAAAAAATCCCCAAAATCCAAACGAAAAACTGTATATTGAAAAGCCTACAACTCCCAGAATACTGCCGATAATAAGTGTGGTTTTTCTGCCCCAAACATCGGCCGCGTATCCGGACGGAATTTCAAGGGCAACAATTGCAATGGAATAGACTGCTTGTAAAGTCAGCACTTCTGTCATTCCCAAACCGTTTTCCTGATAAAACAACACGATAATCGGCATGGTCATCATAAACCATTTCGCAATTTTTATCAGGTATAACCTGGGGATATTTGAAGCCAAAGATGCCATCCGAAATTTTTCTTCGCGCAAAGATAATATTGTAGTTTTGTTTTAAGGGGACTTCTATTAATTCTTTTCTTTTCAAGAAACAAATTTTGTGCAAAT
>CAYOUD010000153.1:0-6175 GCA_964407055.1 uncultured Bacteroidales bacterium
TCGTTCTTTTTTCCTTCGGCGTTTGATATTCAAATATTCGATGTTCAAGAAAGCATCCTAATCTCCCTTCTCGCATTGCTCAGTTGCCTGTCGGCTCCTACGAGATAATAATATTATACGTTTTGGGTTAAACAAATGGGGGTAAGTACCTGATTGCAGGATTTACTTGTTATCTGAATTTTGTGATTTTTTATACACTTTGAAAAACGTAGTTTCAAACCATAAATCGCATTCACTTGTGATGTAGTGAAAATAGTAATACTTCCAATCTTTCAGTTCGGTAAATGCTTCATACATGGTTTTTGTATTGATTTTCTGAATTGCGAAAACCACTCCTTCATCAATTTTATATTGAATGATTTTGTTAAATGGTTCATCCGGATTCAATGGTTTGGCCAATTTCTGTAACGGCATTTCTCCAGTTTGTGCCCAATCCAATGGAAGTGGATTTTTAATGCGATATATGGGATAAATAATGGCATTATCCGGAAGGAAAACAAAACGCTCTTTTTTTGCCTGAAAAACATGAATTAGGGAATCAATTTCTTGAAGATATGAAAATGTATTTTCGTTCGTGCTGATATTTCCGTAGGCGGGGTTAATGTCTGAAAGATTGTGTGTATGTTCTGATTTTCCCAAATCACGGTAGTTAACTTCAAATTGGCTTTTTACCGCAATAATCGTGATAATTAACGCCAGTGCAGGCAATGCAATGCGTAACCAGTTTTGTTTTAGTAATAAAGCATCCTGATATTTCTTTAAATACAGCCAGATAATTGCAGTCGTTAAAATTCCAAATGCAAAAACCGGGGTGTTACATCCGTAGCTTATTGCTGATACCCACCCAATAAAAAGGGCGGCCCAAGCAGGCATGCAATTTCTCAGTTTGTTTCCCTGTATTGAAACGTGCAGCAACAACATGTCAAACAAAATCCAAAACGCAAGAAAGGGGAGGAGGTAGTTTTCACCTTGATTTTTGGCAAAGTATGTTATCGCTCTGTAAAAGAAATACAATATCAGTCCTGTTTCCAGAATAAAAACCATCCGCATACTTGGTAATGAAGCGAAAATTGCCCTGACTTTATGCGATATGGTTTTCGCAATGCCACCAAACAATGAAATGGCAATAATTCCGAGATTTACCCAAAGGATTTCACTGGATTTAAAGCGCAACCAAAATGTGTTTATGGCTGTGTCATAAAAGCCTGTACGACCTGTCATTTGAGTTATGAAAGCCTTGCCAGCATCGTTTGTGGCAATCATTATCGCATAAGCGAAAAACGGAATCAGTCCAACTAAAAGCGCGATGATTGCATCTCTGTATTTTTTTGCATGGTAAATTCGCAAGGCTATCCAAATCAATGCAAGCACAAATACAAGCATAAATGTTTGTCTTGATAAAGCGGCCATGCTAAACGCAAAAATTCCGAATGAAAGTGCCGGCCATATGCGGCGAATATGAAATGCTCTTTCACTTAAATATAATCCCAGCGATGTCCAGAAAATTGCATCAATGCTTGTCCAGCTAAATAAGTTATAATTGTAAGCACCTAACATCCAGGCGATAAGTAGTATGCTTAGTTGGTAGGAGATGGGAAGATTATGTTTAAAACTTGATTTGAGACGAAAAAACTGTATCCATGAAAATGCAATAATAAAGAATTGAAAAAGCACAAAATACCGGGCTGTAATTTCCAATGGGAAAGGGGACAGGAAATGTACGGAATGCAAAACGGCAGAGCCAACGGGACGAATCGAAATGAAATCAATATGTGGAATTTGTCCTTGAATAATCCGCCATGACTGTGCAAGTACCACCCCGTCATCGGTTGGGTTTAGTCCTTCGCTTCCGGCATAATTCAAGGCAATTAATATTCCGGTTAGCACGATGAAAATCAGCCATGCCCAAGGACTAAATCGTTTATGAATTGCCGGTTTTTGTTGCTTATTTACTTTCATGGTATTCGGTTTCAGTATTGACCTCCCAAATGTTGGTTTTGTCAGTTCGGTTTTTCACAATGTTTTCAACGGCTGTCATGGCTGAAAGCATGCTATGATCCTGATTGTTATACTTGTGCATTCCATTGCGTCCGATTAAAAACAAATTTGGAAATTTATCGGTGTATTCCCTGACTACATGAATTTGATTGTAACTTCCAAAATATGCCGGATAAGCTTTCGGAACGCGATGCATCACCGCATCCTTCACATCTAATTTATCAATGATTTTTATTTTCTCTAATTCCGATTTTGCAATTTCAATAATGGCATCATCGGATTGATTCCAGAAATTATCGCCTTCATAACAGAAATATTCGAGCCCCAGCCAGTATTTTGTTTTGTCTTTCACTAAATACGGTGACCAGTTATTGAAAATCTGTAATCTTCCCAACATCACATCGTTTTCCTGAATGTAAATCCAGTTGTCTTTAATGCGGCTATCGTTTTTGTCAATCAGTAATTTATCCACAAGCAATCCAACCGTAATAAAATCGCGATATATCAAATTTTCGGCGACATGTTTCACTGATTGTTCCGCCTTCATTCCCCGAATTAAATCGACAATGGGCATGCTTGAAAAAACATAATCTGCTTTCATCTCAATTGACTCGCCGGTTTCGCTATTTTTTACGATAACACCACTAATAAAGTTGTCTTTGTGCAAAATTTCTGTCACTTTGTGTTGCATAAAAACGTTACCACCCTTTTGTAGGATTTCATCGGTAACCACTTCCCACATTTGACCGGGTCCAAGTTTAGGATATAGAAAACGTCGAATTAAACTGGTTTCTGTGGCTTTTTGATGAATGTCTTTTTTGCTTTTAAGACTTTGGGATATAGCATCTTTAAGGGCTTTGCTGACAGATAGTCCTTTGATGCGCTGTCCGCCCCATTCCGGGGAAATTTCCGTACAGGGAACACCCCACACTTTTTCGGTATAATCCTTAAAGAAGGTTAGATATAGTTTTTTCCCGAAACGATTAATGAAAAAGTCTTCCAAATTATTTTCTTGTTTAATCGGGAAAAGCCGGGTTTTAAAATAAGATAAACCTAAAGCAGCACTTCGGTAAAAGCCGAGTGCGCGAATTGTACTCCAAGTCAGGCTAATCGGGTAATTAAAAAACTTTCTGCGATGATATATTCGGGACAATCGATTTCGCAACAACATCACTTTGTTATGGGTTTCCGGATTGCGGATTTCTTCTCCCTCATCCGAAAACTGGGGCGGCATTTTGTCTAACCACCATTGCATTACTTTGTCAGATTTTGAAAAAAACCGATGCCCGCCAAAATCCATCCGGTTTCCGTTGTGTTGAACCGTTTTAGAAATTCCGCCAACATATTTATCTGCCTCAATCACAATGGGTTTGATTCTTGTGTGTGCTAGAAGCTGCTCTGCTGCAGTAAGTCCTGCAGGGCCGGCTCCAATAATAATGGCAGTTTTCTCTTTCATTTTACAAATTTAAAAAACTCTGGATAATTTTGTACTTTTATCCCGAGATAAAGCATATTATCATGCAGAAACTATCCGCGAAAGCGCGTAAATTAAAGGAGGATATTTTTTCCGGAAAGCGGATATCGCCGGAGTCAGCGGGTTTGCTATTTGATTTTCCCTTGTCAGAACTGGCATTGATGGCTGATTTTCGAAAGCGACAGGTGTCGGGGAACCTTATATATTACAACCGAAATATTCATATTGAACCCACAAATTTATGTGTTAATCATTGTTTGTTTTGTTCTTACCGTGCGCGGAAAGGCGATGCGCATGCCTGGGAATATTCGCATGCTGAGATGGAAAACATGGCACAAAAAGCCATAAAAAAGGGAGTGACGGAAATTCATGTCGTTGGCGGTGTTCATCCCGATTGGGATATTAATTATTATGCCGAAATTCTGAGACGCATACGAAAATTTTCAAAAACAGTGCATGTCAAAGCCTTTACTGCCGAGGAAATTGTGCAAATGACCAAAAATGTTGGAATTTCTGTTGAACACGGACTGAAACAATTGATAGATGCTGGATTAAACTCCATTCCAGGCGGTGGCGCGGAAATTTTTGCCTCGAAAATTCGAAAGAAAATCTGTCCGGATAAAATTGATGCAGAGACTTGGCTTTCGGTACATGAAGCGGTTCATAATGCTGGATTAAGCTCAAATTGCACCATGCTTTACGGACATATGGAAAGCGTTGAAGACAGAGTTTTTCATATGCTGGCATTACGCGATTTGCAAGATAAAACCAGTGGGTTTAATGCGTTTATTCCGCTGAAGTTTTTGGCTGCAAATAACTCCATGTCCTATCTTGGTGAAACTTCGGTTATTGATGATATGCGTACCTATGCGGTAAGCCGGATTTTTCTGGATAATATTCCCCATCTGAAAGCGTACTGGCCGATGATAGGGAAGGATAATGCCAGTGTAAGTTTGGGTTTTGGTGTGGATGATATGGATGGAACCATTGATGATACCACGAAAATATATTCGCTTGCCGGTTCTGATGAGCAAAAACCCAATATGCGGGTTGAGGAAATTCGGAAAATTGCCGATATTGCCGGATTTCAGGCTGTGGAACGGGATTCTTTGTATCGTGAGATTTGATTTTTGTGTGATTTGGATAGTTTAATTTTGAAACTGGTTCGAATAATTTTTTCGATAATAAAATTTAGAAAAAGGGAAACGATATATTTTATGGTATTTTATTGTACTGCAAAGCACCGCAAAAAAGCAAAGGGGCGCTATGTTAAAAAAAAGAAATTCCACAGATGATTTGTCAAACTCATTTCTCATTCGTAAACGCCTGCCAAGTTAATTTTAATAAACCGGCGGGCAGGCATTCTAAGCTCATGTTTTGCGCGTCAAATTCCTTGACTCAAAGCCTCGACTTTCCTACGCAAATCCTTCGCTTAGCAAGACCTTGAGAAGAAATTTGTCGCCCGTTCTCGCTTTCTTTACAACCGACCCCGTAGGTGGTCGCATATTGGTAAACCGGGATGGAATGCAGATGCCTTAGCATCAAATGAAATCCTGGTGAACAAATACAGAATCAGAAACCTTTTGGCGGGATATTTGATGCGATAGCACTCAAATATCATGACAAAAGAACAATTCGAATTAGCAAGCTCCTCAGGCCTGTACTAAGCAACTGCATGTGAGTGAGAAAGTCGAGGCTTCGAGTTAAGAAGCTATTTTATTGAGCGTCAAGCTTATATCTCATTCGAGCTTACGTGCAAGTTGTTTCATTAATTATTTTTTCAATGCGATCTATCAATTCTTCTGATAATGGAATCATGCGCATCACAGTTTCTTCATCATAATCAAAAAAATCATTATAGTCACCCTTGGTTCTCTTTTCAAATAAATCGGAGAAGTGCTTGCCCAAATTCCTGTCTATTTTTCCAGTTTTTATAAAAAGCTGTCCAAATTTTTGTCGCAAACCTGCATGGCTTAATGTTTCAATGTCATGACTGTATAATAAAGCACCAATGGCATAAAAGCAAGCGTAATAAAGTCTGTTAATTGATGAATTTCAAAATTTATTTTCAGCTAACAAATCAACTTCTAAGAGTGTCTCTTTTGCTTTTTTAAGTCTATATTTTACATAATCATCTTTATGGTAGGCTGTCATAAGAGTAGCATATCTTTCATCAAATTTTTATAAAATGGGGCTACACTGTATTTGCGATTCCAGTCTTTCTCAGAGTAAATCATTGGACTAATTATCTCGCCTGTTTCGATTTCTAAATCAAAAAGCGAATAAGAAATTTCCGTTTCAAGTTCAGATGTCAAAATATTGTCTTTTAAAAGTATAAGAATATCCCAATCAGAATTGTCTCTTGATGTTCCTTTTGCTCTGGAACCATAAAGATATACCTTTGCACTTGGAACTTTTCCCTTGACAATTTTTTTTATTTTTCGCACTATGTTTGTACTTGATACCATAAAGTCAAAGATAAGAAAATTTTGGAATTATTTTAAAAAATATGTTTGCTAACGGGTAACTGAGACGTGTTTTAACTTGATACTTACGATTGCTATAGACCATTTGAACGCAAATTGTGTGTTTTGACTTTTTTTACCCTCTTTTAGCCTGCATTATTCATGGAATTCCCTTTGTGCAGATTTGAATCATCTAAACCCGCAGTCATATTTTTATATTTCAAGGGTTTAGATGGTT
>CAYOUD010000154.1:0-6130 GCA_964407055.1 uncultured Bacteroidales bacterium
GGTTTGGCTCACGAAATGACGGAGCAGTTTCAGCATTAGCAGAAACGCCAGACTCTTGCATTATTGCCTGTGGAAGCTACCCGGGCATTCAAACCATGACTGATACCTATTACGATGGATGTATTCGTAAAATTGATAAAAATGGAGAACTGGTTTGGGAGAAACTATATAGAAGTTATTTGTTAAGCCATACAGGAAGTGTATATACCACAAATCATATTTATTCAATTATTTCAGACAATGAGACAATTTATGCTATTGGCAAAAATTACAATTATAATTCGTGGTTGGACAGAGCATTTTTATTGAAATTAAATAAATATGGTGAGATTATTTGGAAAAGAAACTATTTTGCAGCAAATGAAGAATCACATTCTCAGCAAATTGCCACGTTTAAACAAACATCAGACGGAGGTTTTATTTTATCTGGATATGGTAATGACTATTCAAACATTGGCTACGACCCACCCCAACAGCGTTGGCTTATAAAAACCGACAGCCTTGGCATGGATGGTTTGTGCAACACAGAACCAGATGTTTTGGAGGTTGACATTGACTTACCCGATGAAATGTGTGCATTTGACACCACAGAGGTATATCTGCACATTGCAGGCCCAACTGCTCCATACACAGTTAATATCAGCAATGGGCAAATATTTGACAGCATATATTACCCGCCTGTATTCGTGCCGAAAGAAATTGGCCCGAGCACAATAGAAATTTCTTATGATGGCATTACAATCATGGAATTCGAAGAACCGGAAGTTACCATATCCAACCATGATTGGGGCGAGTGCATTGCCATTCCTATTGAATATCATGTGGGCAATCAAGTCGGTTTTGTTAATCTTGACATTACAGTTACTGATGGCTGGGGAAATAGCAAAACCACATCAAAATTAGTCTTTATAAAAACCTGCCCCGACGGCATGAATGATATATCACTGAATCAATTACAAATCTACCCCAATCCTGCAAGTAACAGCATCACTATTGATTTAAGCAACAACCACAGAAGTCTAAAAGCTGATATTTTTGATGCACAAGGGAAACATGTATTAAGCACCAACATTACCGGTGAACAAACGACAATAGACATTCGTTCACTCCCAGCAGGATCATATCAATTCGTCATTGAAAAAACAAGCCACAATTTTACGGTGGTGAAATAAACTTTACAAACCAAAACCAAACAACTTTGAAATACTTTGTAAACTAAAATGCACAGGACAATGTTGACCATGAAGTTCATACGCAGTACTGTAGTCATCTTCCAAAAGAAGAAAACCGGAAGTATTTAGGAGAATTTACAAATTGCCAGAATGCAGTAGATGAAGCGAAAAAAACTATCCACAATCAAATGGATGCTATTATTGCTGTAAAGCTTGTCACACAAGTTAATTTTCAATTGCTTTTACTTGGTATTTCAAATCACTACTTTGATAAGTCCATCATCTTCTCCACCAAACCAATAATAGTATGAATGACTTTAATATGGATTTCCTGCACTCTATCAGCGTAGTCAGATTTTGGTGCGCGAATTTCAATGTCGCAAAGGCTTGCCATTTTACCACCGGATTTTCCCGTAAGTCCAACAACAATGACACCTCGTTTTTTTGCAGCATAAATGGCATTGATAATATTTTGCGAATTTCCGCTGGTACTGATTGCCAGCAACACATCGCCGGGTTTTCCGTGCGCTTCAAGGTAACGTGAAAAAATAAACTCGTAGCCAAAATCATTTGAAACGCATGAAATATGGCCGGGATCACTAATTGCAATAGCCGCAAGTGCTTTTCTGTCATCCCGATACCGACCTGTCAGTTCTTCGGCAAAGTGCATGGCATCACTCATGCTCCCGCCATTTCCGCAACTCAGGATTTTATTTTCTTTTTGTAAGGCTGAAACCATCACTTCAACGGCAGCATGTATTTTCTCAAAATTTGCTTCACATGCTATGAATTCATCCAAAACCTTTTGTGCTTCAATAAAATTTTTTCGGATATCTTTTATATATTGCATTTCATTCGCTTTTAATTCTTTTCAAAATTACTAATTTTATGCCTTTAAAGCACAGAAAATGAAAACTATTCGCAAAAAACTATATCGTATCATATTTCACACAGACACCAAAGCAGGAAAAGTGTTTGATGTCGTTTTATTGGTTTTCATTCTGTTTAATGTTCTGGCAGTTCTCTTAGAAAGCGTATCTGATATTTATAAAGATTACGGGAGATACTTGAGACTATTTGAGTATGCTGTTACCGTAATTTTTACTGTTGAATATATTCTGCGAGTATGGATAAGCAAGCACAGCCGGAAATACATTTTTAGCTTTTACGGGATTGTCGATTTGCTTTCCATTTTACCGACATTGCTTTCTTTTATTTTTACCGGCACACACAGTCTTGCAATTATCCGAGGACTCAGATTATTGCGGCTTTTTCGTGTTTTCAAACTTACGCGATATACATCACAAGGTAACCTAATTGTCAAAGCGCTACGCGACTCGTGGACAAAAATTTCCGTATTCATGTTTGGTGTTATTATGGTTATTCTCATTGTGGGAACAATCATGTACCTTGTTGAAGGAGCTGAAAACGGCTTCGACAGCATTCCGAGAGGGATTTACTGGACAATAGTAACCATTACCACCGTCGGATTTGGTGATATTACTCCACAAACCACAATTGGGCAATTTATCGCAAGTTTTACCATGATACTTGGCTACGCCATTATTGCAGTTCCTACCGGAATTGTAACCGTTGAAATGAGTAAACAAAAAAGCACACACAGAAAATGTCCGAAATGTCATGCTCCGGGGCATGAAAAAGATGCCAGATTTTGCAGACATTGTGGTAATGCACTGAATGTTGATGAAGGGTCAAACTTGGCTTGATGCACAAAGAAAACAAACAGTTCCAGCACTTCATGTTACATTCCACCTCATTTCCTCATCATTAACAAATTATTAAGTTGAATATCCACAACTTTATGTACATTTGTCATGATCAACACAAAATCAAAATTATGAAAAAAATTATTTTAGGAGCAATTGCTCTACTTGTTACTATCAGCTTGACAGCACAAGTCAATCTAAACGAAAAGCTACCATTTGATGAAAGCATCACCCACGGAACGCTTGAAAACGGAATGGATTATTACATAAAATCCAACCCACAACCTGAAAATCGGGCAGAACTTACCTTAGTGGTTAATGCCGGATCTGTTTTAGAGGACGAAGACCAACAAGGGCTTGCACACTTTTGTGAGCACATGGCATTTAACGGAACCAAAAACTTTCCGAAACATGAATTGATTAATTATTTGGAATCAACCGGGATGAAGTTCGGTGCAGACGTGAATGCATACACTTCATTCGATGAAACCGTTTATGGAATTACCATTGCGTTGGATGATGAAGAAATGCTGGAAAACGGTCTGCTGGTATTGCATGACTGGGCAAATTTTGTTTCTTTCGAAGATGAAGAAATTGATGCTGAGCGCGGTGTGATTCACGAAGAATGGCGCATGGGACAAGGTGCTCAGGATCGTATGATGCGTGAGTATCTACCCAGGATTTTTCACAACTCACAATATGCAAATCGGCTGCCAATAGGCACAATGGAAATTGTTGATAATTGTGATTATGAATCTTTGCGTCGCTTTTATCGTGAATGGTATCGTCCTGAACTGATGGCTGTGGTTGTTGTTGGTGATTTTGACCAGAATGAGATGGAGCAAAAAGTTAAAGATTTATTCTCAGAAATCCCTGCCAAAGAAAATCCACGTGAGCGCAAAATGTTTGATGTTCCGGATCATGAGGAAACCCTTGTATCCATTGCTTCTGACCCTGAAGCTCCTATGTCAATGATACAAATGTACACCAAGCTTCCATTAATGAAACTGGAAACTGTAAATGATTATAAAAAACAAATCACTTCTACCCTTATCAGCAGCATGCTCAGTAGTCGTTTAAGTGAATTGACCCGCTTGGAAAATCCTCCATTCATGCAAGGATACGCTGCTCATACGAATTTCATCGGTCCAAAATCTATTTACATGAATATTGGTATTGCGCAAAACAATGATGTGATGCTTGCAATGAAAACATTGGTGAAAGAAAATCAGAGAGCGAAACAGCACGGATTCACAGAAACTGAGCTTGAGCGTGAAAAATCATCGCTGTTAAAACAAATGGAAAAAGCCTATAATGAGCGCAATAAACGCAAGTCATCCGAAATTGTTAACGAATTAAAAACACACTATTTGTATCCTCACAATCCGGTTCCAGGAATTGAATACGAATACAATCTTTACAATGAACTAATGCCAACGATTACCTTGAAAAATGTTAATGAAAAAATGGAAACTTTCATTAAAAAAGAGAATACAGTAATCGTGGTTATGCTACCCGAAAAAGATGGTGTTGAGATTCCAGCCGAAGCTGAGGTATTAGCGAAATACAATGAATTTAATAATGTTGTAGTTGAAGCATATGTTGACAAAGTAAATACTAAACCCCTGATTTCCAAACTTCCTGAACCAAATCCTGTTATAAAAGCATCTCAGGATAAAAAAATGGATTATACCGTTTGGGAATTTGATAACGGTGTTCGTGTTGTCATTAAGGAAACAGATTTTAAAGATGATGAAATTCTCTTCAAAGCAGAATCATACGGTGGTGCATCACTTTACGACCAAAAAGATGATATCTCCTTAGATATTGCTACCGATGTTGCGATGGAGTCTGGCTTAGGAAATTACGATGTTACAGAATTAGATCGCTTCCTTTCGGATAAAAACGTTCGTTTGAGTCCATACATCGGAGAAACCAGTGAAGGTTTTAACGGAAGCACCTCAACTTCAGACTTGGAGACTTTATTGCAAATGATTTATTCGTCATTTACTTCTCCGAGAGTTACTGAAACTGCATTTAATTCATACATTAATAAAACCAAAGCTTTACTGGAAAATCAATCTTTGGATCCACAAGGCGTTTGGCAAGACAGCATCCGCACCATTATGGCATCAAATCATCCACGTCGTCGGGTGTTAACTCCTGAATTACTTGATGAAGCAGATTATAATCGCATCAATTATATCCTTAAAACCCGTTTTGGAGATCCTGGAAACTTCACATTCTACTTTACCGGAAACATCAAGCCTGAAGAAGTAAAACCACTATTTGAAAAATATTTAGGAGGCTTACAAAAAGTGAATCGTGAAGAAACGTGGAGCGATTTGGAAGTTAAAGCTCCCAAAGGCATTGTTGACAAAACCATATATAAAGGTGAAGATGAGAAAACCATGGTTGTTATAAATTTCCACGGTGAAATGGATTACACCATTAATAACAGACTGGAATTGGACGCAATTTCTGCGATTTTGTCAACAAAACTGCTTGAAGAAATTCGTGAAGAAAAATCAGGCGTTTACACGATTGGTGCGTATCCTAATGCAAGCCGTATCCCAAATGAGAAATATGGGGTTACCATTTTCTTCTCATGCGACCCTGCCAGAATCGACGAACTGACAAAAGGAATTTTTGCTGAAATCAAAAAACTTCAGGAAAACGGACCATCAGAAGTGGATTTGAACAAAGCAATCCAAAAACAAACCCGTGAACTTGAAACCAACATGCAAGAAAATCGTTTTTGGTTGAGAAGATTAGAAGAGATAGAAGATGGCACAATGAAAACCAAAGATGTCTTAAAATACCAAAAATACATTGACAAGCTGAACGCGAAAACATTGCAAGAAGCCGCTGTAAAATATTTTGATATGGACAATTATGTTCGTGTTGTACTCAAACCAGAACAGAACTAAGTTTCTATTTGGTTTATTTTGAAAAACTGCCGCAGTATACTGTGGCAGTTTTTTTTTGTCCGCTTTTGAATGTGGAATCTGGCAGCTGATTCTTGACTGCCATCCACGGCTGGTACCGAACGCCGAACGGAAAAACAACAACGTTCTATATTTTAAAAAATTACGGTTTCAAATAGTAATAAGACAGTTCGAATGAGGTTCAATATCGGTGGATTATCCGGACACGCAACACCAATTTCAGATTCATACCAATTTATATGGGGTGTTTGGATTATGTTGGTATTACACACAAGGCTTAACC
>CAYOUD010000155.1:0-6098 GCA_964407055.1 uncultured Bacteroidales bacterium
ATTGCTGATTGCTGATTGTTGATTGTTGATTGCTGATTGTTGATTGTTGATTGTTAATTGCTGATTGTTAATTGTTCGTTATTGTTTTTCATCAATCGACAATTAGCTATTAGCAATTGACAATCATCTTATTCTTTTCATATTCATTTGGCTGAAAAAACTCTCATCGAGCTGAAAATTGAAATCGGCCTTTAGCATAATCATGATGGTTTTATGTCCTTCTTTATCTTCGGGAATAGTTTCAAAACGTGTGGTAATTTCTTCTCCTCCCATTTTTTTAATATCCGTACTGATTTCCGTTTTCACCAAATAATCATCTTCATCAAAATACTCAGTTTTAAACATGTGTTTTCCGTCTTTGGATATCAAACTGACAATCCCCCCCCAAACTACCGGAGCATCAGGCTTTGGTGCAAACTGTATTTTCCAACATTCATACCCATCATGCATTTCAGTATTCAGGATTGTGTGTGTGTAATCGTTGACAATAGATGCCTGATTAATCAAATCATCATTAGTAAAATCTGACCCCATCCAAGATTGCATCATCATTGACGGCGGAAGTTTTATCATACGATTGATTTTTGACTGCCAGTTCCACATTTCATTATCGCGTTTCATAAAAACCTGCCCTTTTTCCTGTGCCGGTGCGCTAATATAAACCATCGAATAATCCATTCCCAAAGCCCATGTTTTCATGCTAATACTTCGACTCCATTTCGGACGGACAATTTCCATTTTCATTTCAATATAATTGGATGTTCCATTGACCTTTTCATAGGCTTCACGAACAATTTCGGTTGCATCCTGTGCCTGCAAAGAAAACATTGAAAGACTGAAGATTAATACGAAAATTCCTTTTTTCATAATGCGCTATTTTTGATACTATGACTTGAATAATAAAATTTTATTTTATCCTTTAATTTATTAATATCAAAGGACTCAGGAGCAAATGCATATTGCATCATTGTTCCTTTTATTAAGGATGAGAAAAAAACCATTTCAGTTACAGGATCTTCAGGATTTTGATTATTGAAATAAGTATAAAATAAACCAAAAATTTTCTCAGACAGAACTGAGAGGTGATCCTGTATAATTTCCATCATATTCGGTTGAAGTAACAGGCTAAACAAAAGTTTCCAAAATTTCCGGTTTTGCTGCATATTGACAAAAACATCATCGATAAACTTTAAGAATTCCTCATGGCTAATTTCACCATCGTGATTGGAATCAAAATCCCTGTATATTTCCTCTACCGCATTCAATACAATTTCTGAAAGCATTTGCTCTTTACTTTCAAAATAATTATAAAGATTGCCTTTTGATATCTCAACGCCTTTCGCAATTTTAGCCATGGAAAGAGCCTCATATCCCTGCCGTGAAAATAAATCAAGGGAAACTTCCATAATCTTTTTGCGAGTCGCTTCTTTTTGTTGTGTTTTAATATTTGTCTTCATAATTTCTGACTGAACGGTCAGTCAAATATAGGCCTTAATTAGGAGTAATGAAGAGAAAAGGGAAATAGTCCTTTTCTCTCTTTGCTCCGTTTCGCTACGCAAAGAGAGAAAAGCACTGCGATATTAAGAGTATATTAATACTCCTAAAAGTTGCATTTACTAATTGAATTTACGAAAGATAATGTTTTCGTGCTGACAAGTTTATTCTTTTGTCAAATCCTGAAAAACATCCTCCAATGATTTATTCTTTTGTGTCAGACTAAGTACCGTCAATTTATTTTTCACTGCATACTGAAACAAATTTGCGCGTATGTCTTTTCCGGCTTTTGACTGAACTAGATATTGTTGTTCTTTCAGGTTCACAGCTTTTGTTACATACTTAATTTCGCGCAAAGCAGATGGTTTCACTTTTTGGTCAAATTCTACAATTACGGTTAATTCCTCATCCGTTTTCATTTCTGCCAACTTTGAAGCTTTATCATTAGCAACAATTTTACCATTGTTAATAATGATAACACGATCACAAATTGCTTCAACTTCCTGCATTAAATGAGTTGAAAGCAAAACAGTTTTTTCTTTACCAAGTTGTGATATCAATCTGCGAATTTCGACAATCTGATTTGGATCCAATCCACTTGTAGGTTCATCTAAAATTAAGACTTTGGGATCATGCAGAATGGCCTGTGCCAAACCAACCCGCTGACGATATCCTTTAGATAACGTTCCGATACGTTTATGCACCTCTTTTGACAGCCCGGTCATTTCAATAATTTCCTGAATTCGAGCTTTGCGATTTTTTATTTTGTAAATTCCTGCAACGTAATCGAAATATTCCAGAATAAACATATTTTCATACAAGGGATTATTTTCCGGAAGATATCCAATCATTCCCCTAACTTTCAATGAATCTTCGCTAACATCGTATCCCTCAACCACTACAGAACCTTCCGTTGCCGGAATAAATCCAGTAATAATTTTCATTGTTGTCGATTTTCCAGCTCCATTCGGACCAATGAATCCTACAATTTCTCCGGTTTCAATCGAAAAAGAAATATCATTAACGGCCTTTTGTTCTCCGTAAGTTTTGGTCAGCGATTTTACCTGAATTGACATAGCCTGAAATTTTAAATTGTCGCAAAGTTATTAATTCCATCTGAAATCTGTATCTTTAAGCATCAAAACTGAAACGACATATGAATCAAAGATATTGCATTGATTTAGCAAATTACGAGCGCTTTCCTTCGCGGGTCGTTAATATTGGAGACATTCCCCTTGGCGGAGGACATCCGATTCGACTCCAATCCATGACAAATACAAATACCATGGATTTGAAAGCTACCGTGGAACAATCGAAACGGATTTTTGATGCAGGTGCCGATTTCGTGCGCATTACGACTCCTGGCACCCAAGAAGCAGAATTTCTTGCCAAAATAAAGAAACAACTACAAAAAGACGGATACAAAAAACCGCTGATTGCCGACGTTCATTTTAATCCAAAAGCTGCTGAAATTGCTGCCGAGATAGTGGAAAAAGTCCGGATTAATCCCGGAAATTATGTTGACCCAAGGGCGAAATTTTTGAATACCACTTTATCGGAGGCTGAATACAATCTGGAGCTGGAGCGGATGCATAAGCGATTGTTACCCTTAATCAAAATTTGCAAAAAAAATGGAACAGCGATTCGAATAGGGAGCAATTACGGAAGTCTTTCTGACCGAATCATGAACCGTTACGGAAATACTGCTGTAGGAATGGTTGAAGCGGCAATGGAATTTTACCGTATTTTCCACATTGAAAATTTCGCACAATTGGTATTGTCAATGAAAGCCAGCAATCCGGCAGTTATGGTGCAAGCATGCCAGTTGCTGAACGCACGAATGATGGACGAAGGCGTGAGTTTTCCCCAACATCTCGGTGTAACAGAAGCTGGCGAAGGTGAAGACGGACGTCTGCGGTCTGCACTTGGAATTGGAGCGCTTCTTTCTGACGGGATTGGTGATACAATTCGGGTATCGCTTACCGAAGCCCCGGAGAAAGAAATTCCAGTCGCAAAAGCCATCGTAGAAAGCTTTGAAAACAAACAATCCGGAGTTTACAGAATGCCGATATACACACCGTTTTACGAAGCATTTCAACAACCGGACAGAAGCGATTTTCCATACGATTTAAAATATCCTATTGTTGTTGCAGATTTGCGAAAAGCAGCAATTATCGATACGGAAATGCTCAAAGCTCTGGATTATTCCTACAACAAGGATCTGGAAATCTGGAAGCCAGGAAAACGCAGTCCTGAGATGTTGATTGTAACAAAACAAAATTCTCCCATGCAACCAGTTAAAGCCCATATATTTTACAACGGACAAGAAAGCGATAAGTCCTGGTGTAAGACAGCACTCCTGAAAGCTGAGCAATTGAATGGAAAAATAAATCCCGATGCAATTGAATGTCAATTTGATGATTTTGACGAATATCTACTATCTGAAATTTGCGAAAATCACAAGCCTTTGTTTTTTCTGAATGCGCAATCCGAGCATCCTATCGGAGAATTACGAGCCTTTTTACTGCGACTCGAAAAATTTCGTGATCAATGTCCCGTATTTTTCAATCTAATACAAGACCAAAAAAATCCAGTACAACTTGCTGCTGATTTGGGTGCTATTCTCATTGAAAATCAAATTGCCGGCATCGTATTTCGTGCGTCTGATACATCTCAAGCGGAAGCAAAAAACCAACTTTCTTGGAATATGTTGCAATCGGCAGGAACGCGGCGGACTAAAGTAGAATTTATTTCCTGTCCCGGATGCGGACGGACATTATTTGATTTGGAAAATACGGTTCAAAAAATAAAAAAAACATTCGGACATCTCGGAGAATTGAAAATTGCCGTGATGGGTTGTATTGTTAACGGTCCCGGCGAAATGCTAGATGCCGATTACGGATATATCGGAGCTGGAAACGGAAAAGTCAGCCTTTACAAAGGACAAAATGCTGTACTCAAAAACATCCCAGAATCAGAAGCCGTGGAAGCACTCAAAAATCTAATGAAAAAGCATAATGATTGGAAAGATGCTTAATTCATTCTTTGCTAAGACTGACAATAACAAAGCGAAATAATTATGAGATACCAAAAAATTCCTTCAACGCTTTTTGTTGGTAACAGAAAGAGCTTAGGTGCTCGCTTACCGGAAAACAGTATAACAATCATCTGTGCAAACATGGAATATCCCAGAAATGGAGACCAATATTTTCCGTTTCGACAGGATTCTGACTTTTTTTATCTTACCGGGATTGATTTCCCGAATGCACTGTTGGTAATCATGAAAACGGTATCGGAAATTCATGAAATTCTATTTACCCAGGAAACCAATGAACATATTATGCTCTGGCACGGACCGCGACCGGATAAAACAGAGAGTAGAGCCATATCAGGAATTGATGATGTTCGTTGGATGAATGAATTATCGGAATTTTGGGGAACAAACGGGACCCTTCATCAAAATTTCTTCATGAATTTGACAGCAGGACGACGTATGGAAACAGATTTTAAAACGCCTGCACAATTGCTATTTAATACACATCAGGATGCTTTTAAAGGGATATCCCCTAAAGATATTTGCCATGAAATTCATAATCTACGACTCGTTAAATCGGAACCTGAAATTGCGTTGATAAAAAAAGCTGTACAAATTACAAGATTAGCTTATGAGCACGTTTTAAAACGACTTAAGCCCGGCATGTATGAATATGAAATTGAAGCTATTTTAAAACAAACAATGATGTCGCATGGAGCCGGAGATTTTTCCTTCGCTCCCATTGTTGCATCCGGCAAAAGTGCATGTATTCTTCATTATGTGCACAATAATGCATTATGCAATGACGGCTCACTTTTGCTTATGGATTTTGGTGCGGAATACGCGAATTATGCCGGGGATTGCAGCCGCAGCATCCCGGTAAACGGAAAATATTCCAAAAGACAAGCGAAAATTTACAATGCAGTATTGGATGTGTATTATCAAGCTCAGAAACTGTTTAAACCAGGAACAACGATTGAAACAATCAATCAAAAAACCGGAGAAATAATGCAAGAAAAATTGCTGACTCTGGGATTATTACATGCGAATGAAATTGAAAACCAGAACCCAGAAAATCCCGTTTACAAACGCTATTTTCCACATGGAACAACCCATTTTATGGGACTTGATGTTCATGATGTCGGTGCAAAAACTGAAATACTAGCTCCCGGAATGGTCTTGAGCTGCGAGCCGGGAATTTATATCCGTGAAGAGGGCTTGGGCGTTCGTATTGAAACCGATATGCTGATTACCGAAACCGGTGCTGAAGATTTAATGGCTGATTTTCCGGTTACTATTGAGGAGATTGAGGCAGCAATGGGGGTGATACAGGAGTTAGGTGTTATGATTTAGGTGTTAGGTAAAATGTGGTGTAATAGACAAAAAGTAGGCTGATATTCCAACAGATTTTTTCTGAATTTTTGGGAGAAAAAAGGCCATGAGGTCATTTCGAAGGAGGTACGACTGCGTAATCTGTCAGGGATAAAAATCACAAAACTCAAACAAAAAAACTGTTTGTAATTTTATTGCTTGGTACTTGGAATTTGCCTGTACAGTACTAACCCGAAAA
>CAYOUD010000156.1:0-2745 GCA_964407055.1 uncultured Bacteroidales bacterium
ATGCAAATACGCTTAATTTTGCGATGAATAATGCAGGCTAAGTTGGCCATGTCTTACTTTTGCGGGATTTAAATATCACATATTCATTTATTAATTCGTTGATATTTAATTATTTGTTTGTTGAGTTTATTGGTGTAATATTTTTGAAGTTTGTTTTTGTCTAGTATGTGTTCCGCTTTAATTTGTTCAACTTCTTTTTCAATCGTACTAAATCGTTCCTCATACGATTGCATTCGTTCGCTATCAGATAAAATTATTTCAATTTTTGATTTCGTTGATGAAGTATGAATGATTTTTTCAGTTTTCCCGGGGAAAAATATTAAGATGAAGCTCACAATAATGAGTGCTATAATGATTATTCCGCGAACAAACTCGACAATCAGACTTATCAGAAAGAATAGTAGTACAAAAAAGAGAATTCTATCTAAAAACAATGGCCAGTCAAACCAATTAATGTGATCCTTTATCGTGAAAAAAACAGCAATGGTTAATATTGTACTAAGACCAAGTAGCATCATGTCAAAAAGATTAATTGCTTTTTGTCGTAATCGATTCCAATAACTATTTTTCTTTTTGTTAATTTGAGCTTCGTCCATGTTTGTATGGTTTAGTTTGCATGAGTTGTTAAAATTATTATAAAAAACATTCATTTGCAAGATTTGATTTCTTAATAACAATTAGCATTCGATATGTCAGTCTGTCCCGGTAGGAATAATATTCGCCTAAGAAGTGTGCGGCAAGTTGTTTTTCATGTTTCTGTTATAGCAAATCAGTCTGCATGCTGCATATGCTTGTATTCATCTTTTTTTTGTATCTTTTCAGCATGTTTAAAAAACTGTTATGTATAGGTTTTATTTGCGTATCATTACTTGCTGGCGCTCAATCAACTTGGGTGCGTCAGGATTTAAGTGGGCTGGAATTGCAGCGACACCTTAAAAATCAATCTCAGCATATTGGTATTGTATCCTCACAACAGTTTCCTATTTTGAAAATTGACAGTCTCGCAGATACCGAATCAAAACATTGGATTCCGCGCGTTTTGTTTCATGAGCATCTTATCAAAACAAAAACCGAAGAATATTCACTCTTTCTGAATCCGGCATTTAACTTTCAATACATGAAAGGGGATGACTTTTCCGGTTATATCAATACGCGGGGGTTTCACCTTCAGGGGAATTTGAAAAACCGAATCTTTTTCACTTCCTCCTTTTTTGAAAATCAGGGTCGCTTTCCCGATTATTTGACAGATTATGCACAAACCTACGGTGTGTTACCGGGTTATTCTCGCATGAAACCATATAATACCAACGATTGGGATTTCGCATCTGCATTGGGCTCTGTTTATTTAGTTGCGAGTGAAAATCTTCATTTTCGAGTTGGTCATGATAAATTATTCATCGGAAGCGGACATCGTTCGCTTTTCCTTTCTGACGCTGCATTACAGCAGTTTTTTTTGCAGACTGACTTTCAATATCGAAAATTTCGGTTTACCAACCTGAGCATGCAATGGATGAATCCGAATTTTAATAATATCATGCAAAATGATATCGGTAATCAATTAGAAGGAAATTATCCGCGTAAACTTAGTAGCATACATATTTTGCAGTTTGTACCCAATGATTCATGGAATTTTTCAATCATTGAAGCCGTTGTCTTTAATACCGATGAGAACAATTCTCCCTTTGCTGTGCAAATGATTAATCCATTTATTATCAGTCGTTCACTAATGCTTGGTTTTCAGGGAAAAGATAATTTGTTGCTTGGCGCAGATATCCGTTACAGCCGCAAAAATGCAGATTTTTATGTGCAGTTTGTGCTTGATAATTTAGTGATTGGCGAAGCAGAAAGTCCGGATATTCACAATCGATATGCATATCAGGCAGGCGCTGTTTTCTGGGATATATTTAATGTGTCGGGTTTACATGCCCGCATAGAGCATAATTATGTTTCGGCACTTTGCTATGCGCATGAAAATCCGGAAGTGTCGTACACACATTATAATCAGAACCTCGCACATCCGAAAGGAAGCAATTTTGCTGAAATATTAACTCAGGTACAATATCGCTACAAGCGGATTCCGGTGCAGGTTCAAATGAATTATTTTTTACAGGGAACGAACCCTGCCATGAGTGAATCGCTTGCACCAATTAGTGACGATTTTCAGCCGGCATATATTGTTGGGGAGAAACAGCATTTATTGTTTGCAGATTTTGAAACGGGCTACTATATTAATCCATCTTGGCGAAGCCTGATTTATGCCGGAATTACTTTTCGCAAAGCGGATGAAAATTCGATTTGGTTGCGATTTGGCTTACGTACAAATTTAGGACGTCAGGTTAGGGATTTTTAAACAATGAGGAGCAATATAAGACATATCATTTTTGTGTTGATTCTGGGAGGACTTGCAATAACTTCCTTTGCTCAAGGATGGATTCCGGTTGAGATGAACTTTTCTCAGCGAATTCTGTTAGAAAAAGCTGCAATAAATGATACAACTGCTCATCATACAGATATTTTTCTAAACAGGCTTTCCTTAAGAGATACTATGGCGGAGCGCTTTTCACAGTTTAGTATTGATGGTGATAATTATTATTTTCGATTTTATCCAGAATTTAATATTAGTGCCGGATTGCAGGAGCGCAATCAATTTATTTCGTCAAATACAATTGGATTTTATGCGGATGCATCCTATGGAAGTGATGCTCATTTTATCGGCTTGCATGCCGGGGCTTCTGCCTATGCCGG
>CAYOUD010000156.1:2845-5913 GCA_964407055.1 uncultured Bacteroidales bacterium
CGGCTTGCATGCCGGGGCTTCTGCCTATGCCGGTTTGCAACCGTACTATATGCGATTGCTGATGCAAAAACGACGTATCGTGCCGGGCTTATGGTCTAACGAAACGATTAATCGCACATGGAATTTGGCTTGGGAGCCTGAACTCATCCTTCACTATCAAAGTCCATGGTTTGTTTATCTCGAAAGCGGAATCGGGAAAACGCATGTCGGGAATGGATTTCGCTCTATGATATTGTCAGAAAATGCACCTGCTTATCCTTTTGCCCGTATCGGTGCTGAGTTTTCCAATGTTAATTATCATATGCAATGGATGCTTTTGGAAAATCACCCTTACCAGACTTGGACAGACCCTGACGCTACAAAGCTCATGATGATGCATTATTTAAGCTGGAATATCGGGAGTAAATTTAGCATTGGATTGTTTGAATCAATCGTTTGGTCAAAGTCTGATAATCGACAAATTTTTGATGCACAATATTTAAACCCGCTAATATTTTTTCGCCCTGTTGAGTTTTCTATTGGTAGCTCTGATAATGTCTTAATGGGGTTAAATTTGAATTTTGTTCTACTAAAAAATCTGCAACTTTATTCGCAATTTGTTTTGGATGACATACAGGTCGGACAATTTGTTAATGATATTCGTTTCCGACTTGGTGTGTTGGATGAATCTGAAACATATGGCTGGTTTGGAAATAAATACAGTGGACAAATTGGATTTAAATATTTTGATTTTCTTGGGATAAACCGCTTGTATCTTCAGTCAGAAATTAATGCTGCACGCCCCGGTACTTATGCCCACAACAACGTGAATCAAGCATACACTTCATCTTATCAGGCGTTGGCACATCCTTTAGGGGCAAATTTTGTTGAAAGTCTGAGCCGCTTGGTTTATCAATATCAAAACTGGCAATTTGGATTAACGTTTATGTATGCTATTCAGGGAAAATCACCGCTCAACCAGAACATGGGGGAAGATATTTTTTATCCAGTAAGTGATGGTCCGGGCCAGGCGTGGATTCCCATTTCATCCTATGAAAATTTGATTTTACAGGGAGAAAAACTTAGTATTCAACATTTGAATATCGATGTGTCATGGTCTCCCGCTTCAGAACGAAATCTTGACCTCTTTTTAACTGCTTTTTACCGAAAATCAAAACAAGAAAACAGTACTGAACTGATTGATTGCGGGGTATTCATTGGTGGAAGAACTCAAATCAGCAAACTCCGTAGCTTTTATTAAGCTCATAAAAACTTAGTATCTTGCCGCAAAAATTTTCTATGGATCCCTACGGAAAAGCCTGTTTTGATTATTTTAAAGGCGAACGAAATATTTTCTTAAAATTTAAGAGTGAAATTGCTGAGCTTGAGGATTTGCCGGTTGAATACTTGTTTCGTACACTTGAGAAAATGCCCGAAATTGAGCAAAAAGCTTTGGCAATGGCTAAGGGAAATATTCTCGATGCAGGAGCAGGAGCAGGTTCGCATTGTCTTGAACTGCAAGCCAAAGACAAACAGGTTACCGCACTGGAAATATCGCCGCTTTTATGTCAGCTTATGAAAGCACGAGGAGTTGAATCTGTTGTAAATGCAGATGTGTTTAACTTTCGCAAAACTGGGTATGATACCATTTTGTTCTTAATGAATGGCGTCGGAATTTGTGAAACGATGGACGGACTCAAAAAATTACTAATTCATTTAAAATCTTGTTTGGCATCGGGGGGACAGATTCTGATTGACTCCTCTGACCTTATTTATATGTTTCTGCAAGATGATGGCAGCATTCAACTTCCCTTGACGGAGAATTATTACGGTGAAATGCCGTTTAAAATCTCCTATAAATCTGAATTTCTGGCCGGTAAATGGTTGTACATTGACCCTGACAATTTGGATGCTGTTGCTGCTTCATTGGGCTATTCCTGTGAAGTTGTCATGAAGGGAACGCATTATGATTATTTGGCTCGCTTGAGCTTGGTTTAGCTTTCCTGACAAGCCCTACATGAAGTAAATCATGTAATAATAAGCGACGTAAATCAATAAAAATATCAATCCGTGCCACCATCGAATCCGTGAATTTTTGACTGGCTGCATAAATACAAAGAGCAAAATAAAAATTCCCATCATCCAGAACCAATCAATACTTAGGCTTTCTTTACTAACCGGAATGTCGGTAACAATAGCTGTAATCCCAAGAATTCCGAAGATGTTAAAAATGTTGGAGCCGATTAAATTTCCGACAGAAATGTCAAGTTCTCTTCTGCGAGCTGCCATTACAGAGGTGGCAAGCTCAGGAACACTGGTTCCAAAAGCAATGATAGAAATGGAAATAACGCGTTCGCTAACTCCTAGCTTATATGCGATATTGCTGGCTCCTTCCACCAAAAAATGTGATCCAATTACTAATCCCAAAACACTAATTACAACAATTCCAATTGACATTCCTAAAGTAAAAGGTGGAATTTCCGGAACTATATTTTTCATCGCTTGACGTGATGAAATAAGAGAGTATAACACGTAAGCAACTAATAATAGAGTGAGTATAATTCCTTCCCAACGTGATAAAGCCCCATCAGACGCAAAAACAAAAAACAATAACGCGGCAAGCATCATGACAGACCAATCAAACCAAATTGTTTTTCTTCGAACAGGAATAATGATAATCAAAGCAGTAACACCGAGCACCAATGCGATGTTTGCGATATTTGAGCCCAAAACATTCCCGATACTGATGTCAGGATGTCCGGTAACGGCTGCCTGTAAACTGACAACGAGTTCTGGTGCGGATGTTCCCAAAGAGATAATGGTTACTCCGATAACCAATGGGGAAACTTTAAAGCGTTTTGCTAAGGACGCACCGCCTCTAACAAGCCAATCGCCGCTAAAAACAAGCAGAATTAGTCCGCCAACCAATATTACAACATCCATCATGTTACAAAATTACAAATAATGCGATATTATTTGTAATTTTTCTAAATATTCCTGTCCTAAAAGATCATATATCATTTTGTAATACAAATTGTGTTTCAGAATGAACTGTGTTAAAAACCAACTTTATTAGTGTTTCTCAATAG
>CAYOUD010000157.1:0-5863 GCA_964407055.1 uncultured Bacteroidales bacterium
AACTATCCAACGGACTTTTTATATTATCAAACCCTTTTGTAGTGACATGAGTGTAAATTTCAGTGGTTTTGCTGTTTTACCCCGTAGGATTAAAAAAGTTTTTCAATCTGTTTTTTAAATATATTTTACCATTTCCCGATTTCAAGTATTTTTCTCTTCTTGTAGCGTCTTGTTGGTTCAGGCATCCTTCAAAGTAAATCAACATTAATGGTCTTCGGTTTTTTGTTGATGGAACTCTACCATCATTATGATTTTTTAAACGCTCTTTCAAGTTTGAAGTATATCCAGTATAAAGCAAGTTATCAGCTTCACTTCTCAAAACATAAACATAGTAGTACATATTATTTCTTTTTTAATCCAACGGGGTGAATGCCCCAGCATGCTCTGTATATAACGCAAATCTACGCCATTTTCTAAGCAATGTGTGGCAAATGTATGCCTCAGCGTGTGCATTGAAGTTGGTTTTTGTATGCCTGCTTTTTTGGCTGCGGCTTTTATAATGTTCTGCAAACTACTGGGCGAATATTCTCCTCCTGCTGCTCCTTCAAATACAAAGTCTTTAGGGCTGTATTTTTCTATATATTCGTCCAATACAACAATAAATTTCACTGAGAGTTTGGCGTATCTGTCCTTCTTTCCTTTGCTTTGCTCAATACGTATTTGCATCCGCTCGCGGTCTATATCCATCATTTTTAATCGAATTATTTCGCCCATTCTCAGCCCAGCCGAATAAGCAAGCATAAGCATGCATTTGTGCTTTATGTTATCAACACTTTTAAACAGCCGTATTACTTCATCTTCATTCAATACGATGGGCAATGTTCTTTCCTTTTTGGGTCTGTCTATGAAGTAAAACTTACGCTGACCTCCCAGTACCTTCTCGTAGTAGAATTTAATGGAGTTAATTGCTTGGTTCTGATACGATGTAGAAACTTTCCTTTCCATTACCAAAAATCTTAAAAAACTGATAATTTGAGGTTCTTCAATTTTATTGATGTCGTATTTATGGTAGTAATTGATAAATTCTTCAAATAAGCCTTTGTAAGTCTTTATTGTCTTTTCGCTATAGCGTAATTCTTTTAATTTTAATATCATTTCTTCCGGACATTCCCTGTAATTTGGAATATCAAAAGCACTCATTTTTTTCAAGCCCTTACTTCCTGCCGGCTCTTCTTCATAACTAACTTTCAGCCCTTTTGCTGATGAAAGAGTTTGTATTTCGTTTAGGTATTTGTCCGAGAAAGGAATTGTCCACCATTTGTTTTTTGCATCCCAACTGTGATATGGATAAGTTTTTATTAGTTTTCTCAAGTCATTGTCAAACCCAAAAATAAGCTTCAACCGCCCTGTTTTGGTCTTTATTATAAGTATTTCTTTGTTGCCTAAAATACGAGTTTCCTTATTTATGCTAATGTCAAACTTATCATGTATTACCAATTCATCAATCCTGTCTTTAAAGTAATCATTAATTAAATCGAGATTGCCCGGATAATTGGGGATTTCCCAACAAAACATACGCCAATCCCATCGGCTGTATTTTAAAGTGTTAATAAATTTAATATCTGCATCATTCTTTGGCATTTTTAGGATGATTTTCCGACCAATTACTTCAATTTTAATGCAATTCCTGTCGCCGTTGATGTTTTGTTTTTCGGTTTTTATTTCAGATGATTTTATTGATTCTGATTGTGTTTCAATTGCATTGGATTTACTTTCTTCAAATTCAGAATACACAAGCTCTGGCAACATTTCTTTAACCCGCATTATTCACCGCTTTTTATAAAAATACAAAAAAGCAACTAATTATCAACCATTTACATTGTTTATCCAAAAGCAGTAGCATACCCAAATTTGGGTGTTGCTTGCGATTGTCTTTGTGCATCTACTGCGTTGCTAACTCATTGTAATACATTTGTATAACTGCAAAGTTAGACGCCTTGTATCTACACAAAGCTAATCGCATGAATAATGCGGGTTAAGTGATTTATATGCTTCTTCTGTAAATGGTATATGCCAAGCTTTATGTGTTTTGCTCCATGTTGCATTTTCTATTTGTTTAATCTTGCCTGAAATCTCAATACTATAAGGAAAATCAAGTTTCAAACGGTCTTGTTCGCGATGTGTAATTTTACTAACTTTTATCATTTTCATGGCGGTTATATTTTACATAGGATGGATAGTTTCCACAAAAATAATATCATTTTTCATTTGAGAGCAAAAAAACTAACTCTTTTGTCTTTCTTTCGAATGAAAAGGTTTCAACCTCACAGGATAAATGGGGCTTTATAAGCAGGCACTTTTAATTGACATGCTTATTATTTAACTTCGAATTTAATTGAAGTCACAGTATTTTTCCCATTTGTTTTGATGTATTTTAGACAAGCGATGCAATTTTTGAAAACCCATCTTTGAATGAATCTGCAGCATCATTAAAGGTGGCTTTAACCTCATCCCATTTTTCTTCTGTTGCGTTGCTGAGTTCATCATACTTTACTTGTAAATCATCTCTTTTCGCTTTTAAATTTGAAAGCCTTTCATCATACTCAGCTTTTGATTCTTCTTTTACTTTGTCTCTTTTCGCTTCTAATTCATCAATTTTTTCAAACAAATCATCTAAGCGTTTTTTTTAATTTTTACTTTGTCCATAATTAAATTTTAAATATTTAACATTCTTTTCTATGTTGGGATTCAAGTATTTAAATTCCAGTACCTTGTAATCCTTTATCTAACTAAAGGATGGTAAGCCCGAATTGTTTTGAAGGATTTATGATGAATGATTATCCCGAAAAATTCACCGCAAATAGTTAGAAGGCCCCTTAAGGTGCTGTTGATTAATGTTTTGATTTCCGATGCGTTTTTACAGGTTAAAATGAAAAAACCTCAGCGCCAATACGACGCTGAGGTTTTAGTGTGATTTATTTTGGGGATTATTTGAATTGTCCGATTTTAATTCCGAAATAAATTGTTCTTGGCAATAGCGGACCGTAAATGTATGCTGGGTCTCTGTCAATTCCCAAATCAAAATCGTTTTGATACGAATTAAAAATGTTTTTCACTCCCGCAAAGAAATTGAAATCTAGTTTTTCCCGTGATATTTCATAACAAACTTTTAATCCTGTGTCAAAGAAAATATTGGTTTCACGAAGTTCCCCAATTTCCGGATTTTCCAGTGTATTTCCGAAATATGGGAGCAACATTTTGCCGGTGTAGTTTTCGGTTACAGTAACTTTCCAGCGGTCAGCCGGGATGAACTGAGCTGTCAGGTATCCGTAATTATCCGGTGTTCTGAAGAATTTCCTTGTATTGAATTCTTGTGGCTCACTAAAGAAGCTGCGTTGCGCCGTAAATCCGCTGGAAAGATTAAAAATGTCGCTGTAAAACCAGTTCATTTCAAGATTTATTCCATAGACTTCTGCAAATCCCTCTGCATTAACACGTGTGTAAATTACTTTACCGCCTTCATCAGGAAAGCCAAATTCATTTGCAAACGGATCAATCAAACGAGTGTAAAAACTTTCCATGGTAACTTCGATGGTGTTTTTTCCAAAATGAGGATGAAAGTCAATGCTCGCTGTTGCAGAATGGCTGCGTTCTTGGGATAAATCCGGTGAGTTTTCATGATAAATTTGTCTTGCTCCTGAGGTTTCAATGTGCAAATCTTCATCAAAAATCTGAGGCGCTCGGTATCCTTGCGAATAGCTCAGTCTTGCCTGAATATGCTCGTGAACATCAAAAAGCAAATTCATGCGTGGGCTAATTACCTCACCTGTTACATCATCATTTTCAGGACGATGTACGTCACGAATCATATAATGGTCAAAGCGGGCACCGGCAGATGCTTTTAGTTTTCCGAACCGATAATCTCCCTGCAAAAATAAGCCGCTGGTGTTCATTAGTTGATCTGCAACCACAGTGTTCGGATAATGAATATACTCAGCACTTTCCGTATCCCATTCGCGATAAGCAAGTTTTTCGTCACTTAGACTTCCGTTCGTGTTTTCGATTCCTGAAACAAGATTTAATTTCCCAATGTATGCATTGTACTGAAATCCACCTATCCATGTTAAATCTTTTGTATTCCCGTAAGCGTCAAGCATTTTTTCAGCACCATAATAGGCATCTCTGTTGATATGCTGCGCCGAAATGTACGCACTCAGCATGTCTTTTTCTCTGAAAAACCGCTCAAACGTGAAGGATCCGGAATAAATTTCATGTTCGACAGCCTCAGTAATATCTGTTTCATGATATGGTAAGTCAAATGCATTTCCCCCACGGTTAATTGAATTAATGGCATATAAATCGGTCGTAATTTTTCCCTTCAATCCAAGGCGTTGATAAAAACGTCCTCCTATTGTGAAGTTTTGTATTTCTGGCAGTTCGCTAAATCCATCCTGATTCGCATCATAATGATCTCTGCTGCGAATAAATCCATACAGTGCAAAACCGTTTCTGGCATTATTTCCAACCATTGAGTTATTAAAATTCACCATGTAATCATTGGTAGGACTTGAGCCTTTAACTGCTCCCACAATTTGCTGAGAAACTTTAACTGCATACGAATTATTTACCGGGTCTTTGGTGATTACATTTACCGTTCCGGCAATGGCATTGCTTCCATATAATGCAGAACCACCGCCACGGATAACTTCAAGGCGATCGATCATGCCGGTCGGTAAGATTTCCAATCCATAAACTCCGGCTAATCCGCTAAAAATTGGTCTTCCATTGATGAGGATCTGAGAATAAGCACCTTCCATTCCGTTCATGCGGAGTTGTGTGAAACCACAATTTTGACAATTATTTTCTGTTCTTAAGCCGGGTAAAAAGTTTAAGCCCTCACTTATCGTATTTGCACTGATGGCGCCTAACTGTTTAGCATTTAGTATATTTACGATGATTGGCGCTTCTTTGCGGTTTACCTCATTTCTGCTAGCTGTAACCACTACTTGTTCTAAATGTAAAACATCCGGTTGTAAATCAAAATTTAATAAAATTGTGCTTTCTCCATCTACTTTAATTTGAGAGGAAGCTCTTTTGTACCCAACTGCCTGAGCTTTTACTGTATAGCTTCCTTCTGGGAGGTTTTTTAATTGATATTTTCCGGATTCATCTGTGGAAGCTCCCAGATTTGTTCCTACGACCATGACGTTTACAAACGGAATCCCTTCTCCATTACTTTGTACTTGCCCATGAATGTATGCATCCTGAGCAAACACTATGTTAACACTGATTAATAGTGCTATACCACCAAAAATAATTTTTAACATTTCCCTGTTTTTTAATTACCAATACGCTTGTTAATGTGAAATAAAACTAAATATTGATAATTTGAGGAGGACCACGTAGCGCCGGAATGGCATGTGTTTCAATGCAGACATGAAAAATTCGTGCTACATAATTTAATTGAGTTGAAGCGGTTAAAACAAAAATCCCCGTAGCTGAAATAAAAAGCATGAGAACCAGTAATTGGTTCAAAACAAGAATCTCAATCGTATTATGAGTGTGTATCGGATTCTGATCCGTTGTTTTGTCTTTTGAAAACGGATGTGCATGTTGAATAATCTGTCCGTCGGATAGCACATGAGTATGTAGGAATGCCACATTGTTGGCAATCATGATACTCATTAATAACAAGCTTAAATATGTCAAAAACTTTTTAAACAACACTCCAGATTTTATAGGGACAAAAATACAATTACTCTGTTATTTAAAATAGTTCTAATTAAATATTATTAATGTTGTAGAGCATGTTTTTCCGTTCTAGCCTGCATTATTCATCGCAAAATTAAGCGTATTTGCATCAATATACTAAAAACAATTAATAATTTACACCTAATTTTAGGTATGCTTGAAATTCCCTTTG
>CAYOUD010000158.1:0-5825 GCA_964407055.1 uncultured Bacteroidales bacterium
TAACTATTTGCGGTGAATTTTTCGGGTTAAGATTTTTCTAAATAACGTATGGCTATTCAGAAAAATTTGCACCTTGAATCTTATTCATTACATTTGTTTCTTGAAAGAAAATAATTATTAGAAGTCCCCTTAAGTTTGTAAAAAGTTTCGAATCATGCGACTGAAGTCAGCTTTTATACTTTTAGGAATTATCGCTGTGACAATGATATTTTCTTGTGCGAAAATCGGCAGCCCGAGCGGTGGATCTAAAGATGCAAGTGCGCCCCATATCAAAGATGCCGAGCCGCTTAACGGCAGTGTGAATTTTAATCAAAAATCATTTGATATCCGTTTTGATGAATACGTTCAGCTTAATAATATTCAACAAAATTTAATTGTTTCTCCGCCGTTTTCAGAAAAACCGCAGGTAAAAATTAAAGGCAAAGGAATTCGGGTTATTTTACCTGAAATGCCTCGTGAAAACACAACCTATAGTTTTATGTTTTTAAATGCGATTGCTGATATCACTGAGCGAAATGAAATTCCTTCATTGGTGTATGCTTTTTCTACCGGAAATCAGATTGATTCCCTGCGTATATCCGGTACGGTTGAAGATGCGTTTACAACAAAACCGGTAGAAGGAATTTATGTGATGTTGCACGCTGCCGGAAACGATACTGCATTTCGAACATCAAGTCCTGAATATCTTACCATAACGGATAAAAACGGAGACTTTGAATTCCAATATGTTGCGGAGGGAAACTATCTGATTTACGCTTTGGATGATGCAAATTACTCTTACAATTTCGACCAGCCTAACGAGAAAATTGCTTTTCTCGACAGCCTGATTATTCCAAAAGCAGAACGAATTCTGGTCGAATCCGATTCTGTTTCTGAAACAGTTTTCTTTCCGGGGAATTTGCATTTAAGATTATTTGAAGAAAGCCAAAATAATCAGTACATAAAGGATGAATTTAGGTCGCATCCAGGTAGGATTGATATTATATTCCAGCGACCGGAAGATTCTGTTATCAGTTGGTCATCACCAAATTTGCCACAGAATACCGTAATTTCAAGGTTTTCAGCCGAAAATGACAGCCTAAGTCTCTTGATTCAGGATAAAAACTATGCCGCAATCGACAGTGTTGAGTTGTATGTCAGCTATTTCACACATGTTGACAGCATTGGCCGGACACAGGATACTTTGCTGTTTCCTTATCCCGAATCAGACAGTGAATCACTGAAAATTAAATCAAATATTGCACAGGGGAAGTTGCATTATTACCAAAAACCACAATTTGAAATCCCTGCACTTATTAACGACTATGATGTTGATAAGATATCGTTTCAATATCTAAAAAATGATAGTACTGAAATAATGCAGGAAATTAGTGTTGAGAGGATAAAACAGGGTACTGCATTGCAAATTAATTCCAAACTTCTTGAGGGAGAAACCTATCGCATTGTATTCGATTCGGCTGCAATTAAAGATATTGTCGGGCAAACAAACGACAGCCTGAGTTTTGAGTTTTTATATCGAAAGTTGAGTAGCTATTCCAGTTTGAAACTGAACATTGATAATCCAAACCTCGATTTTTTCTGCGAACTATTGTCCGGGGATGAAGCCATACAAATTGTTATGCCCAATGCCGATGGAATAGTGGAATTCAAATTTTTAGAACCAGGAACCTATCGCGTGCGTCTGGTTATGGATGAAAACAAAAATGGAAAATGGGATACCGGTTTCCTTAATATCGAAAAACAGCCTGAGCATATTATTTATTATCCGGGAAAAATCGAACTTCGTGCTAATTGGGAACAGGAAACCGACTGGATTTTGACAGAATAATTATGAAAAAAAAACGCGTATTAATCATCTCATATTATTGGCCACCATCAGGTGGAGTAGGAGTAAATCGCTGTTTGAAATTTGCAAAATATTTACCTGATTTTGAATGGGAGCCAGTCGTATATGCTCCCTCAAATGCCAGTTATCCCTATATTGACGAAACAAATTTCAAACATATCCCCGAGGGAATTACCATTTTGAAGCAACCCATCAAAGAGCCGTTTGAACTATTTAAAAAATTGTCAGGGCGAAAAAAAAATGAGAGTGCAAATCCTGTTTATGTTCGTGATAGGAAGCGAAGCTTAATCGATGAGTTTGCAATATGGGTGCGTGGAAATTTTTTCATCCCTGATGCACGTTCATTATGGATAAAACCATCAGTTCGGTATTTAAAAAAATACCTTTCCGAACACCCTGTTGATGCAATTATTACAGATGGCCCGCCACATACCAATACGGTAATTGGTTGTCGTGTATCACAAGCAACCGGGATCCCCTGGTTGGCTGATTTTCAGGATCCATGGACTCAGGTAGATTATTATTCCATGTTGAAAATTGGGAAACAGGCTGATAAAAAACATCATGCATTGGAGCAGGAATGTTTTCGCACTGCAAAAAAAATTACGATAGCCAGCCCTACATGGGCAGAAGACATGGAATCTATAGGTGCTGAAAATGTTGATCCGATATTTTGGGGATACGATGATGACGATTTTCCTGAAAACTTGCCGCCTGCTGATGAAACATTCAGTATTGTACATGCCGGGCAGCTTGGTTACGACAGACGACCTGATAGCCTCCTTGCATTGCTGGGAAAAATGAAGAAAGAAAATCCAGAATTCGGAAACCTATTGCGACTCAAATTTGCCGGTACCGTTGATTATGCCATTGAGGAAATGATAAAAGCTCATGGATTGCAGGAGAATTATTATGCGCCGGGAAATATTTCACGTCCTGAAGCAATTGATTTAACGCTGAGAGCACAGCTTTTACTGCTGCCTCTCAATATTGCCGATAATGCAAAGGGTAGAATTCCAGGAAAATTGTTTGAAAATTTGAGAGCAAGTAAACCGATTCTCGTTTTAGGTCCCACAGACAGCGATGTTTCAAAAATAGTCAATGATGCGAATGCCGGAATTACTTGTGCTTATGAGGATGTGGAAGCTCAGAAATCATTTATATTAGAGCGATTTGAGAAATTTAAGAATGGTAAAACCCAAATCAATCTGGGCAATATTAAAGCCTATTCGGTGAAAAATCAGGTGAAAAGGCTGTCCGCATTTCTTAATGAAATTGTAGAATAATTGTAGAAGCAATATTATCAATCCTGTTTGTTCCCCTTAACTTAAAAAAATGATTGCCGCAGTCTTTGAGCCAAACGCTCTGCTTGTCAGGAAAAATCAATTTATTTTGAATTAGGCATACCGTACTTCGGAAATCCTTATCTTTGTTGCATGAATTCACTCAAAAAAATCAGGGTTCTTGCCGTTGATGGACACTCATCATGCGGTAAAAGCACAATGGCCAAACAAATTGCAAAAGCGTTAAGCATACTTTATGTTGATAGTGGGGCAATGTATCGTGCTGTTACCTGGTTTTTTATGCAACATTTTGATTTGTCAGACACAAAACTTTCCGATGCGGAACTTATCCAGCTTTTGCCTCAAATATCCATTGATTTTGAGCGAAAAAACGATAAGATATATACTATCCTTAACGGGGTAAACGTTGAATCTGAGATTAGGCAAATGGCTGTTTCAGAAAAGGTTTCACGTGTGAGTGCAATACCTGAAGTTCGTAAAAAATTGGTAAAAATTCAACGTGATTTAGCAAAAGATCAACGTATAATTATGGATGGCAGAGATATTGGCACCGTGGTTTTCCCCAATGCCGATGTGAAATTATTTTTAACCGCAGATGCCAATACAAGAGCTAGGCGTCGGTACCTTGAGTTGAAATCGAAGGGACAAAATGCCGATTTTGATATAGTTCATAAAAATATAATTACACGCGATAAAATGGACTCATCCCGAAAAGCAAGTCCGTTAAAACAAGCGGATGATGCCATCCTTATTAACAATAGTAATATGACACAGGCAGAGCAGCTTGAACTTGCGCTAAATCTGATAAAGGAGAAACTTCAATGAAAATAGAACTTGATCCAAATTCTGGCTTCTGTTTTGGGGTTACCAACGCAATAAAAATGGCAGAAGATATTTTAGACAATCAAGATATACTATATTGTCTTGGTGATATTGTGCATAATAATGTTGAAGTGAACCGACTAAAAGAACTTGGGTTAATTAGTATCAATCATGAAGAGTATGCAACATTACACGATACCAGCGTGTTGATTCGAGCTCATGGAGAACCCCCATTAACCTATGATATTGCCGAAAAACAAAACATTTATCTCATTGATGCAACCTGTCCCGTCGTGCTTCGTTTACAGGATAGAATAAAACGTTTGGATGAACAAATTTTTTCTGATGGAGGACAAGTTGTTATTTATGGAAAGCATGGGCATGCTGAAGTGGTTGGCTTAATTGGACAAACTGATGGTAAGGCGATTGTCGTGATGGACGAAAACGATCTGAAAAGGGTCGATTTTAGTCGTCCTGTTCATCTGTTTTCACAAACAACCCGAAAAATTAAAGATTATCAGGAAATTGCATTATTAATTCGAAAACGAATGACAAATCCTGAAAATCTGACTGTTCATAATAGCATTTGTCCCAGCGTTTCAGGAAGAGAGCCGGAATTGAAGGAATTTGCGAAAACCCACGATATTATTATATTTGTAAGTGGAGAGAAAAGTTCAAATGGAAAGATGCTTTCAAAAGTTTGCAAAGAGGCAAACACAAACACTTTTTTTGTAAGCAAACCAGAAGATATTAAAGTCTCATGGTTTACAAATATGAATTCTGTTGGCATTTCAGGAGCAACATCAACACCGTGGTGGCTAATGGAAAGAGTCGCAGAAACAATTAAAAATTTAAAATTATGACAAAATTTAAACGTATTGGTGTGTTAACATCCGGAGGAGATGCTCCAGGAATGAATGCAGCAATTCGTGCGGTAGTTCGCGCCGGCTTATCCAATAATATCAACATATCAGGTGTCATACGTGGATATGATGGCCTTGTAAATGGCGTTTTTCGGGATATGACATCCCGTAAAGTAAGTAATATTATTCATCGTGGTGGAACCATACTTAAATCTGCTAGGTCTGAAGCGTTCAGAACCAAAGAAGGACGCTATCAGTCATACCGAAATTTAATTGAAGAAGGAATTGAAGCATTGGTTGTTATCGGTGGAGATGGAACATTTACAGGAGCCCGAATTTTTGGAGAAGAATATGACTTCCCGATTGTCGGGATACCGGGAACAATTGATAATGATCTGTTCGGAACAGATATGACCATTGGATTTGATACGGCAATCAATACGGTAGTTGAAGCTGTTGATAAAATACGTGACACTGCTAGCTCTCATGAACGGCTATTTTTTGTTGAAGTAATGGGGCGTGATGCCGGCTTTATTGCACTAAGGACTGGCATAGCAACCGGTGCAGAAGCAATATTTATCCCGGAAGTTCAAACAGAGCTCTCAGAATTTGAGTCTTATTTGTTTAATGGAAGTAACCAAAAAAAATCCAGCAATATTGTACTGGTTGCAGAAGGCGATGAAAGCGGAGGCGCATTTAAACTCGCTGATCAGGTGAAAGAAAAATTCCCCCAATATGACATGCGTGTCACAATTCTTGGACATGTACAACGTGGTGGTTCTCCCTCTGCTTACGACAGATACATTGCTAGCAGGCTCGGGGTTGCTGCCGTCGAAGCCCTGATGGATAGTCAACGTAGCATTATGGTTGGTTTAAAACATAAAGAAATTGACCATATCCCGTTTGCACAAACCATAAAACATCACAAAGAAGCGGATAAAACTCTCATGGAATTATTGAAAATCCTGAATTTTTAAACATGGTTTTTCC
>CAYOUD010000159.1:0-4418 GCA_964407055.1 uncultured Bacteroidales bacterium
TGAGGTTTCCGTCTTCACTGCGTTGCGCCGGACAAGTTCAGTTAGAGGTTAGAGGTTGATAAGGCAATTGTCATTCGATGGGAAAGTCCTATCGAACCGCAGAACACCGAATGTTGAAGGCAGAAGGGGAAAAATAGCAGGTGGTTTGCTGGTTAGCATGCTAACCCGTAAAATTCATGCCATTCCCTTTGTGCAGACTTTATTCCAAAAAACTGGCGGGCAGGTAAATCACAATCACCAAGCACAAAATAACAAACAGTGTATTCTTTTGAGTTTTGAGTTTTCCAAACAGATTTCTCACCCACTACTGCGTCGGGGTTCGAAATGACCGTTTTGGCTTGCGGTACAGGGGAAAAAGGGCGATGACACCATGTGGAATTAAGCAAAATGTCATCGCCCTTTTTTCTCCTCAAAATTCTGAAAAAATGTCATTGATATCGATCCGGCTTTCTACGGATGGAACGAAACGAAGTGGAGTGATAGCGAAATCTGCTGGGAGTTTTACAGACAGTTTGCCTATTAGCACAGTTTCCCTAAACCCTATGCTTAATTGCATTTTTCACATTATTTCTCTTCTATGTAATTCACCGGATTATATGTGTTTTCTCTTTCTTTTGGCATATCAGGGATTCCGTTTCCGTTTGTGTCCGAAAATTTGGATACATAATACAGAAATGCCTGCCATTCTTTTCCTTCTTGTATGCCGGGCTTATTTGGATCAAAATCGAGATATTGATTTTCCATATCAATAATCGAAATTCCGTTGACATCTTTAGGTTTGACATTGACAATTCCAAAGCTTTTTTTCTTAATCATGCTTGGAAAAGTTAGCATATATGAGTTTGCGGTAACAGAATATAGCGTTTTATTTTTGCGACTGAAATCAAGGATTATCCATTCATTTTTTTCATTTTTCAGTTCAATTTGCTGAACTTTTTTCAGAAAGCCTTTGGACATGTCCGCATTGATTCTTATTCCTCCGTAATAGCAGTAAGCTGCAGGGGTTGAGCTTTGTGTCATTAGCAACACCTCAAGCACACTTTTCAGTTCTTTGGCTGTGACGAAAACTTGTGCCAGCGGATAGCCCGGATGTGCATCATTGCCTTTACCTTGGGAAACGATTCTGAAAATATCGGATACGTTTTGTTTTCCATATTTTCCTGTTCTTAACTGATCGCGAATGACACCTGCTGCAATCAGAGACATGTCAGAATGTATCCCGTTATCTGTTGCATAGTTTTGAATGGCATCTGCGAGTAAAGGGCCGAGTGTTGATTTTTCAAGGTCGCCGTCTTTATGACATTCCATATTAAATGCAGTTTCAAATACCGGGTCATCATAATTAATTTTCAGCGGATCTAATAATTCGCTTTGAACTTTAGATTTTTGTTGCTCAATTTCATTTTGAATACTCATGTCGGCTTGAATTTCATCATCAACAGGGATGAGTTCATGAGATAGCATGGCATATTCTCCATTTGTTTTTCGGAAATGCAATTTTCCGATGTTAAGTCCGCCGCTACCGGTTTGTACAACAGGAATATTTGATTCAATAATTGGTTCCGCGAGTTTAGTATGGGTGTGTCCGCTAATAATTGCCAGAATGTACGGAGCGGATTTTTTTGCAAGTTTTACATCTTCACCAGTCCATTCGCCGTCTTCTTTTTCAACTCCGGAATGAGATAATACAATAACGAGATCTGCCTGTTCTGATTTGATTAAATCTTTCGCAGTTTTTTTTACGGTTTTAATTTGATTGGTAATCTTAACCGGAGGCAGAAGTGGTTGTACTTCCATTGCATCAATTCCCATAATGCCGAGAAACGCAATTTTTACTCCTTTTTCTTCATGAATTGCAACATTTTTAATGATTCCTTTATGGAAAAGGGCTTCTAACGCATCATCGCGGCTGTCTTTTTTATCAAATTGTACATTTGAAAGCAAAAGTTGAGGAATTTCATGATTATTTCGGGCATGATTAATGATTTGCGCCAGCATTTCCGGTCCGTAATCAAATTCATGATTTCCGATAGTTAGATAATCATATCCCATTTGATGCATTAATTTGAGCTGAAAACCACTTTCTCTTTCGAGTGGATGAAAGAGTGATCCCATCAGGAAATCACCACCATCAACAGCAAGCACAATATCTCTTGGATTGTCAAGTTTTGTTTTTTGAATATAAGCAGCAATGCGAGCAAAACCTCCACGGGTTAGGTCGTCACCGGTTGTTTTCGGTGTGTATTCCAGCTCGGGGGAGTATCCGTTGAGTTTTGAATGTAAGTCGTTTGTATGGAGTATGATGACATCTTGAGAGAAAGCCGGTTTTAGTAAGCATGCCAGGAGCATTATTAAAAATAATCGTTTCATAATGATTGATTTTGTTTGGGGTAAAAATACATAAAATGATTGAATCGAAAGTATTTGAATCTTAATCTATGATTAAATATGTGTGGAGTATTAATGTTCGAATTATCTAAATATTTCATCAATTGTCTTAAGGTATTTTTTGCCAATGCTTATTTCATTTCCATTTTGCAAACGGATTAAATCACTTTGTATGCGTTCAAAAATGTAGTCTTTTGCGATGATGGTTTTTTTATTCACTCTGATAAATTGTGCTGATGGTAGAATCGCTTCAACTTTGTCAAAACTTAAGTCGTTGTCAGTAAGGGTGATGTGCTTATTGTTGTTGATGTCTTCTTTTAGAATGATTGTTTTTGCACGGGGATCTATTTTTTGTTTGTTTTGCGATGCTTTGTTTTCTTGCTGCATTAATGATTTTGTCGAGCTGATGTACGCGATATTATCAAGTGGGATTTTCATGTTTTTTATAATCCAAAATTTGTCATTATTTTTTCGATAGCGTTCATACGCTTTGTGAACGGCTTTTTGAAACTCAATTTCCTCAATCGGTTTTTCGAGTAATTCTATGGTGTTCATTCGGAAACTTTCATAGGCATGCTCTTTATGACCAGTTGTAATAATTACAAGTTTATCCTTACAAATGGATTTAAGGAGATTGATATTGTTTTCTGTTTCCTGAGCAATTACATCCAGAAAAATTAAATCAATGGGTTTGGATATGATGTCATTTGCAGCCTGACTGGTATCAATATATGTTCCTACTAATTGAATGAAATCAAACGCTTTGCAGTAGCTCTCCAGTTGTTTTCTGGCTGGTGCTTCATCTTCAATTATTATTGCATTCATTCGTCGAATTTTAAAATGAGTTTTGCGGTGAAAATTTTGTCATCACAATGTGTATAGTATTTATGTTTTTTAGGGTAGAGCAATTTTAAGCGTTGTTGCAGATTTTTTGTTCCGATTCCGGCTGTAATGTTTTTGTCTGATCTCGGTTTGTTTTGTACCGTGTAAAATAATTCATTCCCGTGGACAATCAACTCTATTTTAATGAATGCATCTTCTCCTCTAATATCGCCGTGTTTAAACGCATTTTCAACAAAAGGAGATAAAATTAGTGGTGCGATATGTTTTGAATCCGGATTGACAACCGCAAAATGTTTGTCTATTCTTAGTTCATCTTCAAGTTTTATTTTGTTGAGTTCAATGTAATCATTAATGTAATTCATTTCCTGTTCGAGACTAACCATCTTGTTGTCGGAAGTCTCATAAAGTAAATAGGATAAAAATCGCTTTAGTTTGATAATAGATTCCCGAGCCTTTTCTGTGTCATACAAAAGCAATGAATAAATATTGTTCAGTGTGTTATTTAAAAAGTGCGGACTGAGTTGATTTTTAAGGTTTTGATTTTCAAATTCGAGCTTTTTTTGCTTCTCATGGATGTAAAGATTTTCAAATCGCTCTGATTTACTTCTTTGGTTTTCAAGTTGTGCTCTGATGTTTGTTATTTCGTCTTTTAAGCGTTTGTTTTCAGCTTGCACTGACTGCTGTTTTTGTGGATTTTCATCTGTTTTATCATCATTTGAAGCTGAGGGTTGAGTGTTTTCTTCTTCAGGGGCAAAGATTACCGCAATGATGATTAGTAAAAGTATAATGCCAGAAACGAGGATGACAATTGACCAAAAGCTTGACAAACCGAATATTGAAAACCCAAGGATCATAATCATAATTCTGAAAATGTTTTTACAAACTTACACAAAAGTTTCTGTTTGTTACAAATTATTGTCGCTTGCTTACAACTTGATTTTTCATGCTCTAATACGCCCTATACTTGTGATGAAAATTATTTTACAAATATTTTAAAAATGAATTTTGAGAAATGATTCTAATTACACAAAAGATGATTTAGACAATCATTCTAATCAATTAACCCGGAAAATGATGCGTATTGGCAATCTAGGGCTTAACTTTTAAAATTTATGATTATGGCAAAGAAAAACACAATGACAAAAGAAGCAGTTTCAAGAATTTATTCAGCAACATCAAAGGCGAAA
>CAYOUD010000159.1:4518-5819 GCA_964407055.1 uncultured Bacteroidales bacterium
GGCGAAATCTGCGCTTGATAAGAGAGGAAAATCTGCATCTTGATGTAAGGAGGTTGTGTGAATTGATGTGCGAAATATGCTCATTAAGTAACACATAATGCACAGTTGTATAGCTTAATAACTTGTAGTTTTACATTGTATGGAAATTGGCGACAAAATAAGAGCAATGCGGGTTAAAAAAGGCTTTTCTCAAGAATATTTGGCTATGGAATTGGATATAGATACAGCTACTTATGGTCGTATTGAGCGAGGGCAGACAAAATTAACAGTTGACAGGTTAACCGAAATTTCAAATGCGTTTGATGTTGACCCTGTTTGCTTTTTCATTAATGAAGAACAGGAGTATGTGATAAGTAATCTGTACAAAGAAATTCAAAGTTTAAAAACTGTAAATAAGCAAATATTAGAAACACTTAAAACGAAAGAATTATGAAAAAACAAAGTATTGTTTTAGGAATTATTTTGGTCGGGATGGCTTTATTTATGAGCTCCTGTGTGAAAGATCAATCTACTGTTGAAGGCCAAATTACTTATATCGTAGTATTATTCGGGGAAGAGTATCTTGCTGAAGATGCCCAGGTAGAATTAGATCATATGTCGTATGACAATGGAGTTGTTTATACTGATGAGAATGGAGACTACCAATTTGATAATGTAATGGATGGCGAGTACCGTTTGAAAGCAAGTGTAACAGTCAATGGATTTGAATATTCAGGAATAAGTCAGAGTTTTTTGATTTCCGGGGATCAGATAAAAACTGTCAATTTAATTTTGGACTAAAAATTCTATACCAATGAAATCAACGATTATAAAATCACTTATTGTTCTGATTGGAGCGTCATTGCTTTTTTCAAGTTGTGCCACCATTTTGGGCGGATCTAAAGATAATACGAAAGTACGTAATGGCTATCCGCCTAATGCTTCGGTGTATTACAACGGAAACCATGTTGGCGAAGCGCCTACGAATGTCAGAGTTCCTAAAAATGCGCGACAAGGGAACAGTAGAATTGAAATAAAAGCAGATGGCTATGAGTCGGCAACTATTCATATGACCCGAAAAGTTAGCGTCGGATACACCATTCTTGATATTGCTACCGGAGGAATTTGGTTAATTATCGATTTTGCAACTGGGAATATTTATAAGCCGCGTCCAAATATGATAGATTATCGATTAATTCTGCTTAATAACGAAGCTGTGGTTTCAGAGTTTGAAATTGGAGATAAGGTTGTATTTTCGGAAGGAAAATATGAAAATGTCGAAGGAGAAATCAAGGCTGTTTATCCCAACAGAGCATTGATAC
>CAYOUD010000160.1:0-5783 GCA_964407055.1 uncultured Bacteroidales bacterium
GTAACTTTTGATTTTTGTTCTCCGTCATCTTATTTTGATATAGCTTGTTGTTTTGTTATATTTGGGTTAGATTTGTTGTGATTGATTGCGTTTTTCTAAAATTAAACATCAGGGGCTCATGAGTAGGCATCAAAAATCAGATACTAATTTGTCGAAAGAAAATCAACAATTGCGGCAGCAATTAAATCGTTTGCAAACTGAAATTGAGCAATTGAAACAGTCTGAGCAAGGTGCATGTCTTCGTGAGGAAGAATTGCGCATTACAATGGAATCCATCGGTGATGCGGTGATTATAACAGATAATGATGCGGGTGTTAAATGGATGAATTCTGTAGCAAAAAGTCTGACCGAATGGTCATGCGATGATGCATTTGGACAAAAACTGGAAATCGTATTCCCAATTTTTAATTCGATTACCGGAAAACCTGCTGAAAATCCTGTAAAGAAAGTTAGTGATACCGGGAGAATTGTTGGTCTGGCAAATCATACAAAGCTCATATCAAAAAGCGGTAAAGTGTATCAGATATCAGATTCAGCCTCGCCTATTCTTGATAGCAATGGAAATATTTCTGGTGTTGTACTTGTCTTTCGCGATGTGACAGAGGAGTATCAAATGCAAGAGGCTGTTGCGATGAGTGAAGAACGTTATCGTACGGTTTTTGAAAATACGGGAACTGCAACCGTAATTCTTGAAAAAGATGGTGCAATTTCATTGGCAAACCGGCGTTTTGCTGAATTGTCAGGATATGCAAATGAAGAGATTGTTAATAAGAAAAGCTGGATGGAATTTGTTGTGCCTGAAGATCTTGAGCGTATGATAAAGCAGCACAAATTACATCGAGAAAATAGAGAAGAAGCCCTCCGTACTTATGAATTTCGGTTTTTGAACAAACAAGATGAAATTAAATACATTCAATTACATATTGATGTTATTCCCAGAACAAATCAAAGCGTGGCTTCTTTGCAGGATGTGACAAATCTTAAAGAAACTCAACTTGCGCTGAAAGCAAATTCCGAACGTTGGGATTTTGCGCTTCAAGGTACAGGTGACGGTGTTTGGGATTGGAATTTAAAAAATAACACAGTTTATTTTTCTGATCAATGGAAACGCCAATTAGGATACGACCCCAATGAAATTGAAAATAAACTATCAGAATGGGAAACCCGTGTGCATCCCGATGATATAGAACTGACGAAGGCTGCAATTCATGAATGTTTGCAATTGAAAAATACAGAATACATGAATGAGCATCGCCTGAAAACAAAACAAGGAAATTATAAATGGATACTGGATCGTGGTAAAGTAGTTGCATATGATGAGCAAGGAAATCCCACACGGTTTATTGGAACACATACAGATATCACTCAACGAAAACAAAACGAAATTCAATTGCAAACCACTTTTTTCGGAATTGAAAATGCAAGCATCGGCATATTTGAGATTTTGGATGACGGTATAATTGAGTTTGCAAATCAAGCTGCGTGTGATAGCCTTGGATATTCCAAAGATGAACTAATCGGGATGTCTTTGTTTAAGGTTGATACCAGTTTCAATGCAGAGCGCTTTAAAACTCACAGAAAGGAAATTAATAAAGCTTTTGGAGCATGTTTTGTTTCACGCCATACACGTATAGACGGAAGCAGCTTTCCCGTGGAAATTAATGTGAATTATACCGAAATTAATGGAAAAAATATTGCCTTCTCTTTTGTCAAAGATATCACACATAGGCTTGAGGTAGAGAAAACACTTCGTGAAAATGAGGAAAAATATCGTTTGCTTGTTGAAAATCAAACCGATTTAATTGTAAAAGTGGATGTTGTCGGCAAATTGCTGTTTGTTAGTCCTTCCTATTGTAAAATGTTTGGTAAAACGGAAAAAGAAATGCTCGGAAAAACTTACTTGCCGCTCGTTCATGAAGATGACAGACAATCTACCGAAGATGCAATTGAACAACTTTATGAAGCGCCTTACCATGTGAAACTCGAACACCGGGCATTTACAGTAAATAGCTTGCGCTGGCTTGCCTGGAGCGTCACTGCGGTTTTGGATGAAAATGGAAAAGTCAAAGAAATATTAGGTATTGGTCAGGATATTACCGATAAAAAACAAGCTGAATTGCAATTGAGTGAACAGGAGCGAAGGCTAAGTTCGCTTGTCGGAAATCTTCCTGGTTATGTGTATCGCTGCGAATTTGATGAACATTGGACTATGCGTTTTCTGAGTCAGCAATGTGAAAACATTACCAGTTATCCGCCTGAAACTTTTCTGAATAATCAAGTAAAGGCATATAATGATATCATTTTGCCGGAGTACCGACAAAAGGTTGCAGACGATTGGGAATTCGCAATCGAAAACAAAACCATGTACGAAGGAGAATATCAAATTCGCACAAAACATAACCAAATTAAATGGGTGTGGGAACGAGGAATTGGTGTGTGTGACGAAAAAGGCGAATTGCTTTTCCTCGAAGGATATATTGAGGATATCACATCAATTAAATACTTGATTAACGATTTGATCGTATCAAAAAATAAGGCCGAAGAATCTGATCGATTAAAAACGGCATTCTTAGCAAACATGAGTCACGAAATTCGTACACCAATGAATGGAATTCTCGGCTTTACAAACCTACTGCTTGAACCTCAACTTACAGGAGATCAGGTGAGGGAATATGTGGATGTCATTCAAAAAAGCGGAGCACGAATGTTGAATACGGTAAATGATATCATTACAATTTCACGAATCGAAACAGGACAGGTTGAAACCTCAAACTCTACTTTCAACTTATCTGAGGAAATTAACGATATCAGAAAAATGTTGCTTCCGGAAGCCCGTGCGAAAGGAGTTCGGCTTAATGTTAATTTTGATTGTTTAGAAGATAATAATAATCTCTTTACGGACAGATCCAAATTTGATTCTGTGATGACAAATCTGATAAAAAATGCAATCAAATTTACGGATAAAGGCAGCATCGATGTATCCTGTCGAGAAACAGAAGAAATGTATGAATTTGAAGTGAAAGACACAGGTTGTGGAATCGCTCCGGATCGAATTCTTGTTATTTTTGAGCGTTTCATTCAGGCTGATATTGATGATAAACGTGCATTACAGGGATCTGGCTTAGGTTTAGCAATTTCAAAGTCTTATGTGGAAATGATGGGCGGAGAGATTCATGTGTATTCCGTTGTGAATCAGGGCTCTCGTTTTCACTTTACGATTCCCAAGCTTGGAAAAAATGAAACTATTCGATTTGAAACTTCACCAAAACTATCGGCTATGATGAATAATCTTGAAATATTAATCGTTGAGGATGATGATACTTCTGTTAAGTACCTGAATGTTATTTTAAAGAATATTGCGAAGCGTATTCAGGTTGTTAATAATGGCAATGAAGCCCTTAGCCTGTTGCAAAAGCAGAAGGATTTTGATGTGGTTTTAATGGATATCAAACTTCCCGTTATGAATGGATATGAAGCAACCCGAAAAATACGGGAAATTAATAAAGATATTGTGATTATCGCTCAAACTGCTTCTGCAATTTCCGGAGACAGGGAAAAGGCAATTGCTGCAGGATGCAATGATTATATCTCAAAACCAATTGTGAAGAAAGGATTGCTGGATATACTTGCTAAATATTTGTAGTGAGAGTGAGTGATAATTCTTAACAGCTGACTAAGAAACTTTCGCCCTCTGGATTTGTCCTGATTTTTTTGTAATTTTACATCAAATATTAGCATCGATTTTATGTATTTAAAGGATATCTCAATCATAAATTTTAAGAATTTCGAACATTTCGAAGGTGAATTTTCATCTCGCTTTAATTGCTTGCTTGGCAATAATGGTGTCGGAAAAACAAATCTTATGGATGCCGTTTACTACATGTCCTTTACAAAAAGCCATTTCAACGCCATTGATCGACATAATATTTGTCATAATGCCGATATGTTTGTGATTCAAGGAAATTATCTGAGAAAACAAGATGCCGTGAAAATGCATTGTGGTTTAAAAAGACACGGCAAAAAGCAGATTAAATGCAATGGCAAAGCCTATGAAAAGTTCTCTGAACATATCGGGTTGTTGCCTTTGGTTTTTATTACCCCTTCAGATACTGACATGATTAAAATGGGCTCTGAGTTAAGACGAAAATATATTGATGGCGTGATTTCCCAATACGATAAAACCTATTTAAAGCAACTTCTTAAATACAATCGTGCTCTGGATCAGCGTAATGCCTTGCTTAAAAGTATAAATCCAAACAATCCATATGATGAAGATGCTTTGCTGATTTGGGATGAACGATTGCATCAAACAGCAAGTTATATTTATCAGGAAAGACAAAAAGCAGTGGATGCACTGCTTCCGATTTTCAACCATTATTACAGCAGAATTTCCGAAAATCGTGAGCAAGTTAGTATTAGCTATAAAAGCAAATTGCATACTAAATCTATGAAAGAGTTGCTCTCAGATTCACGAAAACGTGACTTGTTGCTTCAGCATACCGGCGTCGGGATTCACCGTGATGATTTGGATTTTGAGCTGAATGGGCACCCCTTAAAACGTACAGGCTCACAAGGACAGGAAAAATCCTTGATTATTGCTCTAAAACTTGCCCAATTTGAATTTATTTATAAAACGACTGACGTTCGTCCTATACTTTTGCTTGATGATATTTTTGATAAACTGGATGCCTTACGAATAAAGCAACTTATCAATTTGTTGTCGGATGATAAATACGGTCAGGTTTTCTTTTCAGATACCAGTGAAACAAGATTACCCGATTTATTGAAACAAGTTGAGGTGGATGTGCGTATATTTAACATTAAAGCTGATGCAAATTATGAAAAACCAAACGCTGATTCCGTTGACAATTCTAATAACTCTGATGTTGAACAGCCTGATGCTGAGCGCTCAGAATAATTTACAGGAGCAAAATCAAAAATACTTGCAAGGTACATGGCTAATTGATACCATGTATATCGATTTTGAAATGTCCGAACAATTGTTGGAAATTTACGTAGAGAAATTTCAGGAAATTAAACAGCAAACCCGCTTTGAGTTTCATCCTGACGGAAAATATCAGAAAATTTCAGCCAATGATATCCGCGAAGGAAACTGGAGAGTTTCACCTAATGGCAAAATGATTATAATTCAGTTTTTGGGAAACGATGAAATCAGTCGAACTCATATTGGGCATCTCGATTCAGTTTCGATGACAATGGTACCTGTTGATAATTCTGCGCAGAACTCCAGAGTTGAATTGATTAAACAAAAATAATGGATAAATCTTTACGGATTGCTATCGATTTTGACGGAACCATTGTGGAACATAAATTTCCTGAAATCGGGAAAGAAATGCCTAAAGCATTTGAGGTGCTGAAAGCCCTTTCCGAAGAAGGACATCAACTTATTTTGTGGACTTTCCGTGATGGGGAAGAATTACTGGCTGCGATAGATTACTGCCTTGAACATGGAATCATGTTTTGGGCTGTTAATAATTCCTATCCAGACGAAGAATTTTTAAAATACATTTCTAGAAAAATCCATGCTGATTTATTTATTGATGATCGGAACTTTGGTGGATTTCCCGGTTGGGAACGTATCGCGCAGAAATTAATGCCTGATCGTTATCCGGAAGCGCAAACGGAAAATAAGAAAGCAAAAAAATGGAAAATATGGTAGTGTGTTAACCCGGAAAGCATTATAATAGAAAAATGGGTTGCAGCAATCTAAAACATTTAGCAACAGCACCTTATGTTATGACACTTTAAAATCAAAAACTCCG
>CAYOUD010000161.1:0-5775 GCA_964407055.1 uncultured Bacteroidales bacterium
GTATCGGCAATTTTGATTCACAATCGGTATAACTATTTGCGGTGAATTTTTCGGGTTAATTGTATTGAGTAAGACAAATAATGCGCGCAATTATTCTTATTTCAAACTTTCCTTTGTCCCATTTTGACAGGAATTTCAACAGAAAATACTGCACCCTTTCCAAGATCTGATTCCAGTGCTATTTTTGCATCGATCACTTCACATAATCCTTTACTAATTGCAAGGCCTAAGCCTAATCCTTCTTCTACATGACTTAAACTGTGATTGGGTTGATAAAAGCGAGTAAAAATTTTATCATGTAAATTTTCGAGGATTCCGGGACCGTTGTCTTTTACGGAAATGATGAATTTATCGGATTGAATTCTTGCATTAAGATAGATAATGCCTTCTTGAGTGAATTTAACGGCATTACTTAACACGTGTGAAATGATTTGCCTGATAATAATATCGTCAGCAATTAGCCTATCATCTTCATCGATATTTAACATGTTGATTTGAAGTCCAATATCCTTTCCTGCAAGCATTTCATTAAAATCTGCATCTGCTGTTTCAATTAGTTTCCGTGCGGTAAATTCTCTCGGTTGATTGGCAATTTCCCCGCTATCAATCTTTGAAATGCAGATTTCAACTGGTCGCTTTCTTCTGCTTTTTCTTTGGCTAAACGGAGGTTTTCCTCAATTCTAACTCGTGTTTCTAATTCCGCTTTTAAATCTTTGGTTTTACGTTTTACAGTTCGTTTTAAAATGAATATGAAGGTTGCTGCAGAAACTAAAAATATCCCAAATAACAAAAAGCTAAACCTTCCATATCTATGCATGAAACGAACGTAATTCGATCCTTCGAAATCACCATACCATTCATCGTGTAGTTTTGCAATTTCACCGGTTTCTTTTAAAAGCAGTAATGTTTCATTAATATCTGCAAAAAGATGCTCATTTAATTGATTGACACTATAACAATAATCAAAAGGAGCAAAAGGATTATCTGAAGAAATAATGTTTTTTAGCTTCTCGGTTTCAATATAATAATTCCCTTGTATCATTGGACATAACACGACGTCTCCTGTGCCTTCATTTAACTCAAAAAGTGCGTCTCTAAAGCTGTCAAAAGTGATAATTTTGTTATTGTTGCCAATCTTTAATACAAGCTCGTGCATAATGTCTCTTTCCTGAACCAGAACTGTCTTATCGTGAAGCTCTGAAAAATCAAACAAGTGCGATTGTTTATGCACAAACATAGAGTAGTTTACTTTACTGTGAGGAAGGCTGAAATGGTAAATCTCATTTCTTTCTTGGGAATATAGCATTGATGCAACATAATTATTAGTTGTTGTTTCTAGGCTATCAAGAATCTGCGGCCAAGGGTACATTTTTATGCTTAATTCCCAATCATTTATTTCTGCGATGCGCTTTATCAATGCAATATTGTATCCGCAAGGCTTCCCATTTTCATCAGTATATTCGTAAGGAGAGTAGGTTTGGTCGCCCAGATAAGTAACCTGAAGCTTGTCCGTCATTTCAGGAATGTCCGTTTCCGTTTGGGACATCAAATTGAAAAATGACAAGAAAATCAATACGCTGAGGAGTATTATTCTTTTCATCACAACTACATCTTAAATAAATGTAAGAAAAAAAACTTTAATTTTATCTTAAAAAAAGTGTTATTTTTTTTAAGATTATCTATTTGTTTAGTTTTCAAGAACCTCTGTTTTTATTTTTAGTTTCCCCTGATTTCGATCAACTTTTAGGATAAGTGTTTGTAATCCGGTTTCCTTTCCAGTAGATTTTGTATTGATAATGAAAGCTGCTGCACCTTTAAATTTTTCTGCAGGAGCACTTAACCCGAGTTCGAGATTCTGATGTTCTGCGGTCATTGTTCCGGAAAGCAGCAATAGGAACTCATCACTGCGTAAAATGCTTTTTTGCACAATGATTTTATCTTCTTTTGACTGGAATGGAATATTAAAGGCATATATTATCGCTGTATCATTTGCAAAATCAATATTTGAGGATATTAATGGCAATGATTTGGCATTGTTGATTTGCAATCCGTCTGAAAACAAACTTCCATTTAATAGTCCATCAGAAAAATCCATTTTAGATTTTAAGCTGCCGCTATATTGACCTGTCAAGTTGATACTGCTGCTTAGGTTGAGTATTTCGTTTTGATATTGACTTTGAATTGTGTTATTGAACGACACAATGCTTTCATCTATAATCAAAGTATCAATATTAACAGAAAGCCTGATATTTGCTTTTTTTAGATTTTCAGACATGCTAAACTCACTTGTTTCGCGCTTTAACATGCGATTAGATTTTGGGGATGGTTTTCCTTCAGGTAACTCAAGTCGGGTAAAATGTACGACTCCATCCATCCTGATTCCATTATTAAACCAGATGGTTTCATAAATATTACGGAATATGATTTCAGTATCAAGATTTAAGGCGTTCGAGAGCAAATTTATCACGGTATGATTTCCATTCCCGATAATGTTTAGTTTATAATCCTTGTCATCATAGACAGTAGCAATTTGATTATCAAAACTACCTGAGCTCAGAATTTTGTTATTTTGATCCGATTGACTAAAAAAATCTCCATTTGATTTCACACTTAACGCGCTGTTTCCTATTTTAAGCTCTGTTTTCAAATCGCTCATAAATCGCTGCTTAAAAACAAAGTTCTTTCCCTTTTGATGCAGTGCGTAATTCCATTGTATTGCTCCGGCATAAGTTGTTAAATCTAAATTTGCTTTGCTTTGCTTTAATGTTTGATTTTGCTGTGTATTATGTGAAAAATCAAGATTCAAACTGTCCGGAATGTGCATTTGTGCATTGCAATAACCCGAGATACTTTTCAGTCCGTTTTGTGAAGAAATTTGATACTCGTAATTCAAATATGAGCTATCCGTGAAATTGCGAAACGGATTAATTTCCTGGGCTTTTAACTGATTGAAAATATGTAATTCGAAATTATCGTCAGCCCGTTTGTAATGTGTGTGTGCATATTCAAAATTACAAATACGAATGCCTTGAATTGCAAGGGATGCACTGTCTATTTTGAAATTGGATGAGTTTCCGCGAAGTTGCGCTGAAACTAAAAAATCATACTTGTTTTCTTTGTAGCGCACATGCATCTGCCATGCTTTATCGTGCTGCACAGCTTTCATGTAAATTCCCTGAATTCGTTTTGGCAACGTATCGTTTGAGTGATTAACAATACTCAAATTTCGGACATACATTGATGGCATGTCCTGAAATGAGAAACCTTCTGTTCCTTCAGGTATTTCAGGTTCAGCTTGTGGGGTATCTGTTTCACGAATATGAATTATCGGGGAATCAATAAAAAATGAAATCTGACTGGGTTTCTTGAGCGATGAAATCTTATCGTCCGCAAAAATAAAAATCTGTTTTATATAAAATATGCTGTCACCGGTTTGTGTATTAATCGAGGACAATTCGGTAATTTGAATTCCTCGTTTCCCATTTTCTTTGAAACTGCGGATTTTATTCCAACTTAACTTCTGATTCGACTCCTGAATAACGAGAACCTCTGAAAATTTATCTGTAATTATATTTTTTATAGACACAACGGTAAGAATGCTCCCAAAAATAAGCATAACTAGCAAGCTCCAGAAAATAATCCGCCGTTTTTTCATCCGATATCCGTGCAATGCTCAAAGTCTGTCAGCTTGAATTAATGCAATAAACGATGATATGCATGAATCCATCTTACGAAACAGAATCCGGTATTATATTTAGTACATTAAATGTTTTTTATTCGCACTACGCCATTCGGCATCATATTTTGAATCAGCAAAATAAATGACCACGTCAGCATCGTATTTGCTATCGGTAAAATAAATCACCTTATCAGCATCGTATTTTGAGTCAGCAAAGAACCACAAACCTTTGTTCCCATCAACATCATATTTTGAAGAAACTTTGTACACAACAAGGTCTGCATCATATTTACTGTCTGCCACGTAAACTTTCACATCGGCATCATATTTAGAATCAGCAGCATATACTGATTGTGCAAAACTGTTTGCACTTATAGTTAAACAAATCAATGCGGCGATAATTATAAGTAATTGTTTCATAGTTAAATCATTAATTTTTGGTTAATACAATAAATGTTGTTTCTCTTTGTTTTTCCATTGTGCTTCGCTGCGGTATTCAGAAAAATAAATAATTAAATCTGCCTCACTGCGATAATCACATATATATATATTTATCTGCTTCGCTTTTGTAATTAACAAAGTACCACTCGCCTTCGTTTCCGGATGCTTCGCTGCGATAATCGCATTTATATACGATAAGGTCAGCATCACTACTATAGTCAGAAACATACACGTTAATATCTGCCTCGCTTTTGTATTGACAGCTATAGACCTGTTGTGCGTTCAGCGAACTGTTTGTAATCATGAAAACAAACAAAAGTAAGCCGAGTATGTATCCTGTTTTTTTCATTTCATTTCCTTATTCATACGCAAGTAAACTAAAAAAGTTTAAAATAAGGTTAAATGTACATCAAAAAACTGTCCATAAAAAACAAAGTGTCAGAAAATGATTAACAATTGAGTAATGTTTCAATCGGCAATAAGCTGATAAAACGAAATGAATGCCAGCGGTTTACTAGTTTATTATTATGTTGATAAGTCTTGCTTTGTGAAATACAATCGTTCCGGAAAATACCCATGAACTTTCATAACTTCTTTCAATTTTTGGATCAAATCGGGTGATAGTTCTGGATTTCGAGCAAGGACCCAAAAATATTTTTTTGACGGTGACCCAACCAAAACCCATTGATAGTCATCGTCTTTAGCAATTATCCAATAGCCAGCACGAAACGGCCAAAAGAACTGAACTTTCAGTTTTGTATTATTGCTCCCTTTCACCGGAAACGCTTTTCCTTTAATGCCGGTTTTGGTACCATCCGCTTTGCGACATTGATTGAAAACCTGAATGCGATTATTTTTCAAACTGTAAGTGGCAGTTGTGAAGTCACAATTTCTTTCAAAAGAATTTGGATAACGAGCTATTTCATACCATTTTCCAGCATACTTTTCAATGTCAACCTGTCCGGCAGTGGTTGGATTTGATTTTAAAAAACACATAACTGACTTATTTATATTCAAACAAAAAACAAAATCAGTGCCCTTATTGTTTAAAACTTTGAAATGGCAAAGATTTTGTGTATTTTTGTAATCCTTTTCTGGGGCTGAAATGGTATTGACAGCAAGGATAATGGATGAGTAAGCATGTCGGGCCATGTGAGTATGCCCGTCACCAAATGTTCACAGACTTTTTAAATGGCGCAGACAATTATGCTCTTGCTGCTTAATCGAAGTTTAGTAGATTAGGCTTAATCCCTTCGCTAGGCGTTGGGACGAGACGCTTCTGGGGAGGAGATTCCTGATTCCAAACCTTTTAGAAGTGGCGATAATTTTGGGATGCGTACTCTAATTCCTTTAAGGAGTACTAAGGCTAAAAGGATAAGGATAAACTTAGGAGGCTTTCAACCTTGCTTATCCCGACAATTAACAGAAAGCTAAACATGTAGAAATCTTCTCTGTTACTTGTTTGGACCCGGGTTCGACCCCCGGCAGCTCCACAAAACAGTTTTGAGTGTGAGTTTTGAGTATGCAGGTGTTTGCCCTCTCAAAACTCTAACTCAAACTGATTCATAATCACTACTGCCCGATAAAATTTTTGAGATTCCTCACTGGTAATAAATTTATAGGTATAGGCGTTTATACCGCAGAACTTTTAATTA
>CAYOUD010000162.1:0-5686 GCA_964407055.1 uncultured Bacteroidales bacterium
GTATCGGCAATTTTGATTCACAATCGGTATTAACATCTAACTATTTGCGGTGAATGTTTCGGGCTAAAGAAATTGCTTTGCGTAGATTTGTTGAAAGCCCTGTGATTAATCCATCTGCTATGTGGAGGAAATCTGTTGAAGATCGCTTGGGTGGATATGAACACGGAAATTTTCCTGAAGATTATGACATGTGGTTACGTTGGATAGATGCTGGTATAAAAATTGGCAAAATACCCGAAACAGTGCTTCAATGGAATGATAGTACAACAAGATTAACACGGACTGATGAAAGATACAGCACGTTGGCATTTTATAAAACCAAAGCCAAATACTTGTCCAAATACCTGCGAAAAATAAATCCGCACTACCCAATGGTTTATGTTTGGGGAGCTAGCCGGATTATGCGTAATCGCGCCACTTTTTTGTCTGAGCATGGTTTGAGATTGTCGCATATATTGACATTTCAGAAAAACGCATAATTGATGGCAATTTGCTGTATTATAAAAATACACCATCTCCAGATAATGCCTTTATTCTCATTTATGTAGTGTCTGCAAGAAAACTACTGTTTTTCAGTCTCTGATAAGAAAACGTCAAAGATAAGACTTTCGATGTTTCTGAAACCAAGGAGTCCGCCAGCCGGCGGATCGACTGTTTTAGAAACGAGAATAACGCAATATTTGGCGTTTTCTTGCAGAGACTATGTACCACAATCCGATTTAAATTAAAGATTTTGAGTTTTCTGCAATCAAAGGGGTATGTCGAAGGGCGGCATTTTTTGTTTGTCGCGTAAGTTATTCCAAACATTTCCCAGGATTCCACAGGTGTTTTTCAAAATTTACGACACAATCATTTTTAACCGCAATTTCTTCGCTCATTAATAAATCTTCCATAACATGCTCGCCGTTAAAATGATGTTTGCCGCTTAGCATCCCGTTTCGGTTTACCACCCGATGCGCTGGCACATAATTTTCCTGACTGTGGGATTGGTTCATTGCCCAACCAACCATGCGTGCGGCCTGCGGAGAACCCAGATGTCTTGCAATCAGACCGTAAGTTGTTACTTTCCCGTAAGGAATTTGCCTGACGACATCATAAACTCTTTGATAAAAATCAATCGGTGAATCCTTCTCGAGCTTCATTAATTGGTGGTTCAGTTAAGGTTTTATGTTTTGGCAATTCAAAACAAATATATCGAATTGTATGGTCTTCTTCAATCCACCTTTTTTCATAAAAGGTTTGTATAGATGGGACAATCTGTGAGTGATCCGCATGATAAATATCCGCAATGTCATGATGTAATTTCAATTCGTTGTATCGGATAACATCTTGCGTATATCCATACAATACAGGGTCGTCGGTTTTTAAATGAACCAATCCGTCGTTTTTTATAATTTGCTGATATTTCTCAAGGAAATTAGTGGATGTTAATCGTTTTTTAATGTTTTTTCGGTGGCCGAGATGGGGATCAGAGAAGGTACACCAAATTTCAGAAACCTCATCCTCGCTAAAACAAAAATCGATAAAGTCAACACGTGTTCTGAGAAAAGCAACATTTTTCATTTTAGCGTCAAATGAGGTTTTTGCACCTCGCCATAATCTTGCTCCTTTAATATCTATACCGATATAATTATTATTGGGATGGGTTTGTGCCAAACCGACTGTGTATTCGCCTTTGCCACAGCCCAGTTCTATTATAATTGGATTGCTATTTTTGAAAAAATCAGAATTCCATTGTGCTTTGAGATGGAAATTGTTATGCTTTAAATCAATAAATTCGGGCTCAATGACATGAGGAAACTGTTTGTTTTCCCTGAACCGTTTTAATTTTTTCTTTGCCACAGTAAAAAAGCTTATTCCTGTAATTTAATATTTAATCCAATATCCATAATTCCCGGCACAATATCGTTACGCATCCCATGCTCAATTTCATATTGGTAGGTTCCGGTTTGGGTGAATTTGTAATTCAGGCGCCAAGGAATTTCATTGTCCCAAATGTCGCCCATGCCATCGCCAAGCCACTTCCCGTTTGCATCAGCTAAAATGCATTCTAACGTATCACTTCTAACTGTGCCGTCCGGTGTGGTTTGATGAACGAATAACCAAAGGTTTCGGTAGGGATATAAACTGGCATTTCGAACCAAAACATCAATTTGCACTAATTGTGTTGTGTCTTTAATCTCAAAATCAAAACTTGTACGGTAAGTTTTTTCCCAAACACCGCGGGGTATTTTTTCATATTTTTTGTAAATCGTGTTTTTCTCACAACTTACAATCAAGAATATCCCAATCAAAAAAACTGTTAGTTTGGCGATTTTACTTTTTGTTGTTGTTTTCATTTTTTCGCTCGTTTTTTTGTTTTCCCTGTTGATTTGGATTTTTGTTTCTTCTTTTTTTATTACGTGATTTTTGTTTTTTCTTGTTTTGTCCTTCAAAACGATTTAAACTGTCTTCATTCAGGTCGCTGGCGTAATCATCTTTTTTATTAATTACCACGATATCTTCATCACGCATTAGTTTTTCGGGGATTTCACCTTTCTTATTCATGCTCATGACTTCTTTGACACGCTCAACTGGTACCGCAGTCATTACAGAAGTGTGTTCTCCTCTGAGTTCATAGTACATGATGTGTTTAAGGATGTCATTTTTTACATGACGGGCTTTCCCTTGTTTGGTTTCTAAATCTGCATTTTGTGCCGGAAATTTTTTGCGCTCATGAATATAGGTCGGCAGTTCGTAATTGATACAGCATTTGAGTTTTCCACATTGTCCGGCAAGCTTTTGTGGGTTTGGAGATAATTCCTGTGTTCGTGCTGCATGAGTTGTTGTAGAACGGAAATTTGCCAGCCAGGTTGTGCAACAAAGCTCCCTACCGCAGGGGCCGATGCCTCCTAATCTTCCGGCTTCTTGTCGAGCTCCGATTTGCTTCATTTCCACACGAATGCGAAATTCTTCGGCCATGATTTTAATTAACTCGCGAAAATCTACGCGTTCGTTGGCGATATAATAAAAGATGGCTTTGGTTTTATCGCCCTGAAATTCGACATCACCGAGTTTCATATCCAGACTCAGATTTCGTATCATTTCCCGGGTACGAAGCATGGTGGACAATTCAAGCTCTACTGCCGCTTTCCATTTCTGGATATCAGATTGTTTTGCTTTACGATAGACTTTTTTAAATTCACCGTTGGGGGATTCTCCGTTTTTGCTGAGTTGATTTTTTACCAATTCTCCGGTAAGTGAAACAATACCGATATCATGTCCGGGTGAAGATTCAACTGCTACAATATCTCCTACACGCAAAGGTAGGCCGTTGACATTTTCATAAAACCCTTTACGGGTATTTTTAAAACGAACTTCAACAATGTGAAATGTTCGGGGTGGCTGCGGGACATCTTTTAACCAATCGTAAACATCAAGTTTAAAACAACCGTTTGGTATATTGAATTCACTGGTATTTTCATCAATCTCGCAAACCCTACAACCTCGTTCTAATTCTCTGCTTTTCGTCATTTTTGTTTGTTTTAGGCTTTGCAAATAAGATGTAAAGTTAATACTTATTTTTGGATCATCCGAATGAGTTTGAAACTCAAATCTAAAAGGATGATTTTTCCCATTCCATTTCTCTCGATATGAAAATACGCAGACTCGATTTCATCGTTAATCTGTTGAATGTATTTTAGATTAATCGCTTTTGCAACTTTCTCAATAAATGCTTTTTCTGACTCAAGCACATAATTCAATTGGGGCTTTTTGGTACGGTACATTAATAACTCGCGGAAAAAATGTAAGGCGAATGTCAAAAATGATTTTTGTCGTTCTCTGCCTTTGCTTGACATTTCATCTGACCATTCCAGACAGGCTCGTATGTCTTTTTTAACTAAAGCAATCATCCAGTTATTGAGGTTTTCCAAATGTTCGCTGCGGGTTCTACTGGTTTGGAAATGATTTCTGGCTTCTGCCAGATTTCCTCTGCTTAAACGACTGATTACGAGTGCGTCGCCTGATTGCGCTTCAAATGTCTTAACAAGATATTTGCTCATGTCGTCTTCAGCAATTGGCGGAATACGAACCGGTGATGTTCTAGACATAATGGTTGGTAAAACCGTGCCGCGATTTTCTGAAACCAAAATAAATACGGTTTTCGGCGGCGGTTCTTCAATCATCTTGAGTAATTTATTGGCTGCGGTAATATTCATTTTTTCCGGCAGCCAAATAATCATGACTTTAAACTCGGATTCATAGGTTTTTAAAGATAATTTCCGGATAATTTCCTGTGCCTCATCTCGGTAAATACTGGCTTGCTTATTTTCACTAGCAATTTTATCAAGCCACTGATTGAAGGTAAAATATGGCGTTTCTAGATTGATTTCACGCCATTTTTCAATAAAATGATCACTTATCGGCTTGTTGTTTTTGTCTTTAAATACCGGAAAAACAAAATGCAGGTCGGGATGAATGAGTTTTTGATATTTTTTACATGAAGGACAAGTTCCGCAACTGTCTGTTTCACTGCGGTCTTGACAGCTAATATATTGAGCATATGCGATGGCTAAAGGTAGTTTGCCACTTCCCGGCGGCCCGTAAAACATTTGTGCATGATTAATCCGCCCATCGTTTACTGTTTGGATTAAACTTGTCTTAATTATCTCTTGTCCGACGATATCCTTAAATTGCATGAATTCTTTTTTTTCAAAATTACGAATTTGTGCGGAAAAACAAGCAGTCGAAAAAAAATCTTTATTGAACAACAGTTTCGGGAGATTCCGTAAATTAGCAAAATGATATTTAGAACAGAAATAGATTTAAAACCGTCAGCTTTTAAGATAAATCATTCGCAAAACCTGTGTCTTTTTGGGTCTTGCTTTACGGATAATATTGGCGCCATGTTAAAAGCACATCAGTTTAACAGCATCAACAATCCGTTTGGGGTTTTGTACAATCCGGCTTCCATAGAAAAACAACTTTTGGCAATTTTGAACCACAATGCACCAGTGAAATCAGAATTGTTTCAGCATCAAAGTCTGTATTCCCATTTTGATTTTCATAGCAAATTTTCCCATTCCGATAAGGAAAAAGCGCTAAAGTTCATGCAAAATGCATTTTACTCAGTGAATCTTAAAAGTATTGATGTGCTGTTTATTACATGGGGAACTTCACGTATTTATCAGCTGAAAATAAATCAATCCATTGTGGCAAATTGTCACAAATTGCCCGCTGGGAATTTTCTGAGAGCACAATTGTCCGTGGATTCCGTTGTGGATGCTTATGAAAAGCTTGTTGAAAAATTGTTGGTGGTGAATCCAAAACTACAAATTGTATTAACGGTTTCTCCGGTTCGACATTTAAAGGACGGGTTTATTGAAAACCAGCGCAGCAAAGCACGGCTGATTATAGCTGCAGAAGCGCTGGAGAAAACAAATTCTGCTGTGCACTATTTCCCTGCCTATGAAATGATGATGGATGATTTAAGGGATTATCGGTATTATGCTGAAGATATGATGCATCCTAACTCAATTGCGACAGAGTATATTTGGGAGAAATTTTCAGAGTATTTTTTTAATCAGCAAACTCGTGTTTTAAATCGCGAGCTTCAAAAACTTTACAAAGCAAGACATCATAAATTGTTTTTCCCAAAAACCGATGAAGCAAAACGGTTTGCAAACACACATTTAAACCAATGCCG